>NZ_JADJSO010000082.1:0-139431 GCF_016711665.1 Candidatus Villigracilis saccharophilus | reverse complement strand
ATGAAACCGCCTGAGCAGCATCGAAACCGAACGTCCCATCCTCGCGCAAGCCGTGCGAAGGGAGTAGCTGCGCCCCTGTCTTTCGGGCTGGGGCAAGACCCCGAAGCTACATTTCCTACCCGGCGTCCGCATGAAAACATTGGTCAGATAGTCCTAGGGCAAGAGTGGGATTGCCGCGTGGGATGGTGTGATATCCGCTTCCCTTCACGATCGCATTAAAAATGGGAGCTTGACCGGGAGGATCGAACTGCGTATTGAAGGTCACAGGGTGGAACTGGGGTATGTGGTGAATAAGTCATTTCAAGGCAGGGGTTATATGACCGAAACTGTCAGAGCCATTATCGATTGGGCTTTTCAACAACCAAATGTTTACAGGGTTTTTGCCACAACCGGCGTTGACAATATCGCATCACAGCGCGTGATGGAAAAAGCAGGCATGCAGCGCGAGGGATTGCTGCGAAAGTATATTATTCATCCGAATATCAGCGATGAACCGCGGGATAGTTATATTTATGCAATTGTGAAATGACCCCCTCCGCCCGCACACCTGCACGGCAACGAACGCAGTGAGGCGCAGCCAGGAGTCCCAATTCTACCAAATTGAATAGCAACAACTATGTTTTCGCGGGGGGGGGGGTGGGTCTTATAATACGGGGCGTTCAAATTCGAAATCGGAAAATATGTCTCTCATCACTGTAAGTTCACTCGCAAAATCATACGGCCCCACTGATATTTTCAGCGGGGTATCCTTCTCCGTGGTCAAAGGCGCGCGCATGGCCATTGTCGGGCCAAACGGGATCGGCAAGACCACGCTCATGCGCATCCTCGTCGGCACTGACGAACCCACCTCGGGAGCAGTATCCCGCACACGCGGAGTCCGAATCGGGTATCTGTCGCAGGAAGCAGATTTTCAAATGACAGGAACGATCTGGACGGCTTGCGAATCCGTCTTCGATCATTTCAAAGCAGAACAGGAAGAGTTGCATCGCCTTGAAGGCTTGATGTCTGACCCTGCGCAAGCGGAAGAAGTGATGGAACGCTATGGTAAGCTGCAAGAAGAATTCGAGCGAGGCGGCGGCTATACCTACACTACAAAAATTCGCCAGGTGTTGACAGGGCTGGGATTCAGCGAAGAAGATTATCAACTTGACCTTGATCATCTTTCGGGCGGACAGCGCACGCGCGGATTTCTCGCGCGCCTCCTGCTCGAAGACCCCGACCTGCTCCTGCTCGATGAGCCGACCAATCACCTGGACATCGCCGCCGTCGAATGGCTTGAAGGATATTTGAGTCAATGGGAAGGCGCGGCCATCATCATTTCGCATGACCGTTTCTTTTTGGATAAAGCCAGTAACGTAATTTTGGAAATGTTTCCCGGCGCAACCGAAACCTATCGCGGCAATTACAGCGCTTATTTAAAACAACGCGCCGAACGCATGGCGCGTCGTCAGGAAGTGTTCGACAGCGAAAAGGAAAAGCTGCAAAAGGAAATGGAATACATCCGCAAAAACGTGGCGGGGCAAAATGTGTTGCAGGCCAAAGGCAAACTCAAGCGCCTCTCGCGCATCATTCAAGCCATCGAACAGATCGGCATGGAAGCCGCGCTCAAACAAAAAATGGAGCGAGACCGCCGGCGAAATTTCCGTCACCACTTCCATTCTCAGCGTCGAGGAAGCGGGACGCCGCATCAACGCCCTGCAGTCGCCAGTGCGCCAGCTGCCCAATTTGCATCTGCGCCTCGCACAAGCCGCACGCTCGGGCGACATGGTCATCCGCACGGAAAATCTCAAAGTGGGATTCTCCTGACAAGTTTTTATTCTCATCTCCAAACATAGATTTGAGGCGCGGCGACTGTGCCGCCTTGATCGGACCGAACGGCGCAGGTAAATCAACTTTCCTGAAGACGATCCTCGGTCAGATCCCGCCGTTGGCTGGTGAGGTTACCCTGGGAGAGAGTCTGCACATTGGGTATTTCGCGCAAGCTCACGAAAGCCTCGACCCGAAAAAGAGCGTGATCGATGAGATCATCGGCGCGACGAACTGGCTGCCGCAAAAGGCGCGCGAATATCTCGGAAAATATTTATTCTCTGGCGACGACGCTTTCAAGATGGTATCCATGCTTTCCGGCGGCGAGCGCGGACGTCTCGCTCTGGCCAAGCTCGCCTTGCAGGATACAAATTTATTACTGCTCGATGAACCCACCAACCACTTGGATATCCCCTCGCAGGAAATCCTTGAAGCTGTGCTGGACGATTATCAAGGCACGATCCTGCTGGTCACGCATGACCGTTATCTTGTGGATGCCATCGCGACCCAAATCTGGGAAATTGACACGGACGAATCACATCTTGTCATCTTCAAGGGCATCTATTCTCAATTAAGGGAAGAGCGCGAAAAGGATCTGGCTCGCCGGGCTACGCTTCAAGTCGAGCGTGAAGCGCCTGTTGTGACAGACACCCGCAAAGCCAAGCCGGCAAGTTCCAAGGAAGAAAGAAAAAAGAACGCGCAAAAGCAGGAACTTGAGAACAAGATATCCAAACTTGAAACAGAACTTGGCGAGATTAGCGATAAGTTGGCAAACCCGCCCAGAGATGCCGCCGAAGTTATCAGGCTGGCAAAGGATTATGATCGAGTTCAAAAAGAGATGGATGTGAAATTGGCAGAGTGGGAAGCTTTGCAGTAACCAAAGAAGGCATAGTGGAGTCTCCATGGATTTGATATTTATACTTATGGAAGCTGATAAATTACGCGCAAAAGACCAGCACGAGAAAGCGCGTGAATTGCTGGTACGGCTTGCTTTAGAATTCCCAATGAACCCGGTTGTCCAATATAAAACAGTTTGTGTGTATGATTACATTGGGCAGGAGAAGGAAGCCATCCCATATTATCTTGCTGCCATTGAAAATGACCTTCCAGAGCCTGATCTGCGCAGCGCGTATCTGGGGCTGGGCAGTACCTATCGTACATTGGGACAATATGCCGAATCAAAAAAGATCCTGCAAGCCGGACTGAGTCAATTCCCTGACGCAAATGAAATGAAAGTATTTCTCGCGATGACACTTTACAATCTGGGCGAACATCACGAGGCCGTTAGCTCATTGATCAAGATCGTTGCAGAAACAACCTCAGATGAGAAAATAATAGATTATGAACGCGCCATTCTTTTTTATGCGGATGACCTGAATAAAAATGGGATTAAATAAAAAAGCGAGATCTTCTCTGGCTTTTTTTATCGAATCACTTCTCATTAATGTCATTGATGGATATTTCATCATCCAGCGGTTCGAGATGGGTATGAACGATCGTGTCACTTAATTGACCGCGCACATCGCTTTCAAAATCCTCGGCAATGTGATGCGCATCATGCACGCTCCAATCACCGGGCACAAGCATATGCACAGAGACAAATCGTCTGGCCGCAGACTGTCGTGTGCGGATGGCGTGAAACTGCACGCCGCGCTCCTGATATCTGGCGATCACATCTTCCACAAGCTTTTGTTCTTCCGCAGGAAGTGAGGCATCCATAAATCCTGCGACGGAACGTTTCAAAAGTTTAATCCCCGTCCAAATGATATTAAGCGCCACCAGAATGGCGAGGATCGGGTCGAGAATATACCATTTTGTGACCGCCACAACTCCGATACCGCCGATCACCACCACAGAAGTCCACACATCGGTCATCAGGTGATGTCCGTCCGCTTCGAGCGTAATGGAGTTACGTTTTTTTCCAGTGGAGATCAAGATCCGTGACACAGTCAGGTTGACCAGTGATGCCAGCATGGACACCACCAAACCGATACCAAGCTGCTCCAGTTCCCTGGGTGCCAGCAGTCTTTCAACGGCGGTCCAAATAATCCCGCCGGCCGCGATCAAGATCAGCACACCTTCCGCGCTGCTGGCGAAATATTCCGCCTTGCTATGTCCGTACATGTGACTGTCATCCGGCGGCAATGCGGCAATGATCAACATGCTCAGCGCGATCACCGCGCCGACCAAATTGACGATGGCTTCCAAAGCATCTGACAACAAGCCGACAGAGCCTGTCAATAGATAGGCGATAGTTTTTAGAACAATGGTGATCAACGCGGCGCTGATGGAGAGCCACGCGTAACGGGTTAGCGCTAGATCTTTATTATTACTATGAGTATGGGTAGCAGACATGGTTTCCTCAACTTTTTAATGAGGCAGCCTGTCGTAATTTAATTGGACCGCTTTGGGGATTTGGCGCGGCTACGACTTTGAGATTCTGGCGCCGAAGGTGAAATCATACCTGCAACCATGAATTTTTATAATGGATGAATGTCACGAAATCATTTTTCTATGATGTTTGGATTATTGATAAAATAGCCCATCTCTACCTATCGGAGGCGCGGGTGAAGAAAATACTTTCCATCAGCGTGGGGTCATCATCACGAAACCACACCACACGTCACACTTTTCTTGGGCAGGAATGTGAAATTTCAAGACAGGGCACAAATGGAGACTTCAACAGAGCCATTCAGCGCTACCGTGACATGGACGGCAAAGTGGATGCCTTTGGCGCAGGCGGAGTTGAGTTCTATCTGGGAGTCGAAGATCAGCGCTATTATTTTCGCGATGTCAGGCGCATCCGTAATGCGATTAAGATCAGCAAGGTCGGGGATGGAAATGGCGTAAAAGGTATATTGGAAAAACGCGCCTTTGAATATCTTGAAAAGTATTTGAATGAAAAGGAAGGTAAATCCCTGAAAGGACTGCCCGCATTGATCACAACCGTTGTCGAAAGATATAGCATGGGCAATGCCATGGTCGATGCGGGGCTGGATGTCACCTTTGGGGATTTCATGTTCGCGCTCGGACTGCCTTTTGCAATTAGAACGATCAGTGCGGCCCGTCTATTGGCGGGCGTGTTATTGCCTGTCGTGACACAACTGCCGTTCGCGTGGCTCTATCCGCTGGGGTCAGAACAGGACAAACCCCCGCAGCCCAAATGGACAAAATACTATCAGCGCTCGCAAGTCATCGCAGGCGACTTTTTACAGATACGCCAGTACATGCCCGATGACCTGACCGGGAAGATTGTTGTGACGAATACAACTACAGCCCAAAATGTGGAAGAACTGCAAAAACGCAATCTGCATATTCTGGTCACGGTCACGCCGCGACTGGCAGGACGCAGTTTTGGTACCAACGTAATGGAGGCAACCCTTCTGGCTCTGATGGATAAACCGCAATCTGAAGTAACCAATGTTGATTTCATGGATCTTATCGATCGGATCCCCATGGAGCCGAATATAGAAGTGCTTAATTGATATCACTTTGTTTGAATTAAATAAATCGGCTTCGCTTGGAAATGATAGAATAAGATTTACAGATGACTGATTATGAGAAAATTCACTGCGTATATTTCTGTTGGCGGTATCGTTCGCTTTTTCGGACCTTATGGTTTTTTGTAAAGATGAACATTGTTTGAAAATGGAAGATTAAATTAACGAGGTAAAAATGGAAAGAAAACGACTCTTTATTATTCTAGGCACCCTGTTGGTATCACTGTTGATCATTGTCCTTGTTGTTCGAGGAAGATTAAATAAAACCAATTCACTTGTGCCAGATATTACTTTGTGCGGACAGAACTTAGGTGAGCTTTGTATTATTACATTTGTGGCGACCGATCCTGGTCTAATGGCGATCAATTTCCAGTTGACAGGTGATGATTATCCCCTTTTCTACGTGAAAGGGCTGAATCGAGGGATTTCCTATGATTATTCCTGTTACCCGTCGGAAGCAGCCCCATTGAGTGTGTATTGCACAGGACCGCGTACACCGCTGGGGGAATCCATTGAGCTTGAAGTTTATGATGTTGAAAATAATACCCTGCTCGCTCGCGGAAAAGTTGTTGTCGCGGCATTTATAGTTTGGACTCCAGCCGGCGTCCCGGCATTGACCGACATTACTGCGACACCTGCAACTGCCATTATTGCAACGCCGCTAATTGGTGCTACAACATTTCCCAGTTCTACACAGACCGCTGTTACAACAACACCCATAACGGCATATCCCAATCCATGATTTGCATTTGTGAATGCTGATTTATTTGCCAACAGCTTAAGTGTTATTGACCAGAATTGGAAGGTGATCCTTGCAATTCTGGCCTTTGTAATTTGGGGAATGGCGCTGGTTTTTACGGTTCTAAAAAAACTGACAGATCAATACTTTACCGATATGGAATTGATCACTCTGGCAATGGGCGGTTGGCCTGTGCCGGCGTTGTTATTTTCTGTTGTTATCCTTTTATTTCGAGCGTTCGTTCCAAATCCGATTTTTGTCATCATAGCGGCAATGCTTTTGCTTGTGCCTGCCGGCTTTGCCTTTCATGCGGTCTGGAAAGATGTTTCATTCAAATCTATTTTCATTCTATTACTGTTTTTCGTTTTTGTTTTTATTCGGATTGGATTTGTGGCCAATATTACCCTGCCTTCCTATTTTGACTCGGCCGAACACTTTCGCATTATCAATTATTTCCTGAAAATACAATCACCTTCCAAGTTCATGTGGCCGACCACGTCTTATTACCATGTGGGCTATCATGTTATTGTTGCCGCATTTGTATCCATAACGCGCGCGAATATCGGACAGGCGATGCTGTTGTTTGGACAGATTGTTCTGGCGGCGATACCCTTTCCCCTTTATTTTCTTGTGCATCGCGCTGTCAACTCGCGTGTGGCGGCATTCCTCGCGGTTATGCTGGCTGCTTTTGGGTGGTTTATGCCACCACGCAGTTAATTGGGGCAAATACCCGGCGTTATTAAGCTTGTTATTAGTT
Organism: Candidatus Villigracilis saccharophilus; assembly: GCF_016711665.1. Classification (NCBI taxonomy): domain Bacteria; kingdom Bacillati; phylum Chloroflexota; class Anaerolineae; order Anaerolineales; family Candidatus Villigracilaceae; genus Candidatus Villigracilis; species Candidatus Villigracilis saccharophilus. The sequence goes on along the minus strand of NZ_JADJSO010000082.1, from coordinate 132,629 downwards.
CAATTTACACTCGGAATAGCCGTTGTTAAAAATCGATGGTTGCTTGCCTTGAGCTTGTTCGCATCAATTCTAATCCACAGCCGTTCGATTATTTTGCTTGGAGTCTTTGGCGCGGCGTGGGTATTATCTTATCAATTGCGGGGTAACCGAAAACTGCTTCTCATGATAGGCATGGCCGTGCTGCTGGGTACGGCTGTTGTGTTGATGGATAAGAATAAAACATTTGGACCTGTCTTTGAGCCGTACCGCATCTGGATCACGCTTCTGGTCATGCTTCTCTCTGTTTCTGCTGCCCGGTCGTTTTCCCGCCTGATATCTTTCTCGATCCTTGCCCTGTTTGGGATGCTTGCAATGTCATTGATCCCTATCGCAAATGCATACACCTTGTTGGACAGGCCGCTTGTGGAAATGATCCTGTTTTTACCGCTGGCATTCCTTGGCGGAGTGGGGGCTTCACGCCTGCCAAAGGCTGCCATGCTTTTATTCGCTGTGATCATTATCTTTAATGCATTCACCCGCTACAACTTCTCCCCATCAGATTGTTGTCAACTGGTTGCACGGGATGACAGCATCGCTTTGGATTGGATGGATCGGCAGCTGCCCGCTGATGCGCGTATCGTCATCGCCGGCGCGGACCTGAACATTGATTCATTCAGCGCGCCCATGCAGGGCACAGGCACAGATGCAGGAATTTGGATCATGCCATTAAGCGGACGCGTAGTTACAAGCCTGCCATATTTCACAGATTTCGGATCACAGGAAATTTATCAATCCCTTTGCCAGCGGCAAGTGACGCATATCTACGTCGGTTCGAGACCGCAAAGTTTTCAAACGGATTTTTTTCAGGCAAGATCTGCGTGGTATGAAGTGATCTTTCATCTGCCGGGCACGCAGATCGTAAGGGTGCTTGGTTGCGGTGTTGAATAAAAACATCCCATGCGCCTTGTTGTGCATGGGATGTTTTTATGCTTATCAGCCCGCTTGATCAGGGGAAGTAAAAATCCACAGCCAGCGGGGAGTGATCCGAAGCCGTCCTTAAAGTATTCTTTGTGACGAGGGGTTCCTTATTCGGACTGGGAAGTTTATAAACTTGAAACGCAAGCATTGGCTGAGTCGTCCATATATGGTCAACCCTGCTGACGTCGGTGAAAAATGACCAGCCAGCTGCTTCGAGCAAAGGCGGGCACGCCACTTGATTTAAGGGATAACCCAATTCAATACCAGGAGGAGGCATGGTCATGTCGCCCAATAAAATGGCCGCACTTTCCGCAAAAGGCTGAATAACCTTGACCAGGTTTTCAACATTTTGACAGCCAACCTCATCAAAGTTAGGATTGATCTGTGTGGCAAACACCTGGACAGAGCCTCCATCTGGAGTAGCAACTTCTGCGCGGATAAGACAATTCTGCACATCCGCATAAGTTTCTGAGTCCTTTATTTCAAGTTTTGAAAAAAGTATCACATCATACGTATTGCCGTTCTTATCCAGCGTTGGGGAAGCAGACTGGCATGAAATATACTCCATGCCAAGATCATTGGCAGCTTGATTGGCAATTGCGAAATCATTCAACTGCCAGCCGTTCGCTTCCTGGATCGCAAGAACATCCGGGTTGTAGGCTTGTAGAATGGACGTAATCAAGGGCAGCTTTTCCAATCCACCGCCTTCGATGTTGTAGGTCATAAAACGAACCGCGCCTTCATGGATTTGAAGAGCAGATGCGGTTGCAGTAAGAAAATCTGCGGCGGGGATGGTCGCGGTCACGTAAGGCGTCGTGGTTGGGATAAATCTTGTGGGGGTATCCTCGATGATCCTTGCTCCTTCGGGGATCTTGTTGGAGGTCCCGCAGGCTTGCATGATGATCAATGTTAGTGGGATGAACAACCCTAATACGATCCGTTTTCTGATCTGCCCCTCTGTTTTTATTTTATTTGAACTCATACTTTTTTTCTCCTCATTTCCTCTGTATGCTATTTACGCAGCGGTCTGCGCCCTTTGGGATGGCCTATTATAAAAGATTACAGCTGTTTGCAAAGTTTTTTGGATTCATATTCCTTCCAGCCAGATCTTTATAAAAAGCGGCTGGATTTAGGAAATACAGATACTCACTTGCTGTTTACCTCATAAGATCATGCATAATATCATATGGATCTATTTGAGGGGGGCATATCGCCTTCATCGGCTTGATCCATTTTTAGCGGCTTGTCTTGATTGATCAGTTTGATCAAATAAAGGGATTGTCAATTTTTGCCACACCCGCTATAATGGCAATCCTTCGGGCGGGTAGCTCAGTTGGTTAGAGCACTGCGTTGACATCGCAGAGGTCGTAGGTTCGAGCCCTATTCCGCCCACAAGGTCAGTACGTAGTGACCAGTAATAATAGAAACGCAATGACCAAGATGAGTAAGTGAAGTTGTTCTGACAGAGAGAAGGTGCGATTGTTGAGAGCGTCTTCCAGAAACGATCACTGAAAACCACTTGAGAGCGTGAGGCAGAAAGCTTATAGCGATTATGCGGAACGGTTGGCTCCGTTATCAGCCTAAGAGATGAGTTGCAAGACTCAAATCGGGTGGAACTGCGTGAATGAAATTCTCGCCCCGTTATTGGGTGAGAATTTTTTGTTTGTTGGTGGAGTCGAAAATTGATAGATTTTCGATGTCAACGTCGGAATGCGTTGGAGTTCAAAAAAGGAGTAGAAAATGGCACTACAAACAGAACGTTACGAAGATACACAATTGTATAAGATCCGCCACTCTGCGGCGCATGTAATGGCGCAAGCTGTTCTGGAGATCTTCCCGGATGGAAAAGTGACCATCGGCCCGCCTGTGGAAAATGGCTTTTATTATGATTTTGATCTGCCGCGCAATCTCACTCCTGAAGATCTCGAGCAGATTGAAAAACGCATGCGGCAGATCGTGCAGGTCAAGCATGAATTCAAGAAGACCGTCATTTCCGCGGAGGAGGCGAAAAAGATTTTTGCTGACCAGCCTTACAAGTTGGAATTGATCGAAGGCCTTGAGAAAGGCGGCAAGGATGAATACGGTAATCCGCTGGATGGGCCGCCTGATATTTCCATCTATCAGCAGGATACATTCACAGACCTGTGCCGCGGTCCGCATGTACAAAGCACAAAAGAGATTCGGCAGGACGCGTTTAAATTAATGACGATCGCGGGCGCGTATTGGCGCGGCGATGAAAACAACAAGATGCTTCAGCGTATTTATGGCACAGCCTGGGAAACCAAGGAACAGTTGAAGGATTATCTGAATCAACTGGAAGAAGCCAAGAAGCGCGATCATCGCAAACTTGGCAAGGAACTTGAGATATTCATCTTCGATGATGAGGTCGGTCCCGGCTTGCCGCTCTGGCTGCCCAACGGAGGCGTGATGATCGAGGAACTCGAAAAACTCGCCAAGGATATGGAAGATAAGGCTGGCTATTTGCGCGTCAAAACGCCGATTCTCACAAAGGAAGATCTCTTTGTACGTTCAGGTCACCTGCCTTATTATGCCGAGAGCATGTACCCGCCGATGGAAATCGAAGGCGTAAAGTATTACGTCAAGCCAATGAACTGCCCGATGCACCACAAAATTTTTGGTTCGAAGGGACGTTCTTACCGTGACCTGCCTGTGCGCCTCGCTGAATATGGTACGTGCTATCGTTATGAAAAATCAGGTGAGTTATTTGGTTTAATGCGCGTGCGCTCGATGCAGATGAACGATGCTCACATCTACTGCTCGGAGGAACAATTCGAACAGGAGTTCATGGGTGTGGTAGCGCTATATCGTAAGTATTTTGAACTGTTCGGGATCGAGAAGTACGTGATGCGCCTGTCCCTGCACAGCAAGGCGGGACTGGGCAAAAAATATGTGGACAACGAGCGCCTATGGCTCAAGACGGAAGAGATGGTGCGCCGCGCGATGGATAACGGCGGCGTGCCGTACGTGGAACGCGAAGACGAAGCTGCATTCTACGGTCCAAAAATTGATGTACAAGTTTGGTCAGCCATTGGGCGCGAATTTTCGCTGATGACGAATCAAGTGGACTTTGCAGTACCAGAACGCTTTGATTTGAAATTCACGAACAAGGAAGGCGCGGATGAAATTCCACTGTGCATTCATCGTGCGCCGCTCTCCACACATGAACGAATGGTTGGTTTCCTGCTCGAGCATTATGCAGGCAATTTCCCGGTCTGGCTCTCGCCTGAACAGGTGCGAGTCATCTCGATCACGGATGCGCAGAATGAATATGCAGAAAGCATCGCGAAGCAATTACGCGAAAGCGGAATCCGTGCCCACGCAGACCTATCTTCACAGCGCATGAATGCCAAGATCCGTCAGGCACAGTTGATGAAGGTGCCGTATATGATCGTGGTCGGTGATAACGAAATGCAGGCTGGACAAGTCTCACTCCGTGTGCGCGACGGAAGTCAGCAGAATAATATTTCATTGGCTGAGTTTACAGATCGCGCGAAAGATAAGGTCACGAGACGCGCAAGCGAGTTGTAAAGCCTGACCATGGGCGGTGGACGATAGACCGTAAAAGGGCAGGTGGAGGATTTTCCTCCGCCTGTTTTATTTTTCTCTTTACTGAATCCACCCGTAGATCGATTCCACAGTTAGCGGAATTGGATGGATGCGGCAGTCGTTCACATTAACCAGCATTAGTTCAGTGGGACGGTCAGGGAGGTCGGTGGAGCGCATGACGATGATCAGCCAGTTGCCATCCGGCGACCAGAACGGTGCGGCGACGATCCAATTTCCCATTTGCGCGAACAGCCTGCGGTCCGAGCCGTCAAGATTGGAAATGTAAATGGCATCCGAAAGGTTTTCGCGCGCATGATATGCGATGCGGTTGCCATCGGGGGAGATGGCGAAATCTTCATAGGCGCGGTGATTGGGGATCACAAAAAAATCTGTAACCGCGCCGCTGGCGATTTCCACTTTTCGCAGGGAGATGCCGCCCTCTCCGCGTACCCCATAGATCAAGCCGGTTCCATCGGAAGTCCAATCCACCAATTGCTCATCGCCATTTTCGTTGATGACACGCGTTCGGTTGCTGCCATCCGGGTTGATGGTGTATAGGTTGAGGTCGCTACCGCTGATGAAGGCGATCTTCGTCCCATCCGGTGACCAGACCGGGACATTGTCATCGGTGGTGGTATTGGGAATGTGAATTTGTCCACCGCTCGCGGAGTCGAAGAGATTCAATCCTTCACCCCACGCAAAGGCGACATACCTTCCATCCGGTGAAAGCGAGGGGTAAATTCCCTGCGTGATGAATAGTTTATCTTTGCCATCGAGGCTGGTCATGAAACTGCCGTAATTGTCGTAATTGAGATAATCAGCGCTTAGCGGGCCGTAGACGAGCAGTTTTTTTGCAAGCTCGGCGGGAGCGGGCTGATAGTTGTCCAATGCCGCTTGCCACGAATCCCGCGTCAGGCAGGTTTGATCAGCCGCCATTGCTGTGGGAGTTTCCTCAATGGGCAGATTCTCCACGCCCCATTGAATCTGCCAGTCCCCGGAAATCGCCACCACCGGGTTCGAAACCTGCACAATCAATTTACCCGAAGGGACTTCGCCCTCGAACCTGACGACCGAAATAAAATGTCCGGGGTCGCCCAGGCCAGACCCGACAGGTAAGGAATTTCCGATGGCAAGGCTGACGCCGTGGAACATAGCGGCACTCTCGAAATCAAAACTGTATCCATCGGCGGTGCGGATTGCCTTGAGGGCGCGTACCGGGAACCCGGCCAACTCGATGTCTTGATTCAGATCCCAGGCCTGCCCTTCCTGCGGATTCGCTCCCGCGTCGAACTCGAAGCTGGCGCTTGATTCTGAATATTGTACAGCCACTGCGCGGACGGTCATGGTCAACGGGTAGACGTGTTGTTTATTGATGATTTCAAAGGCCCACGGGAAGGAACCCGCTGGTGGTCTCTCGACCGGAGATTCGAGTTGACTGGTGGCGAAGTCGTACAAAACTTCCTGACCGTTGGCATCGGTGAAAACTGGATAGGTCGAGAAATCCATGGCAGATGCACCCTGCGGCAGGCCGTTGGAATTGAACGAGCCAATGAGGATGAAGCCGCGGTCTGTCTCAACAATCTTTTCGATCATTAGCGGACTCTCACCCATAGCTGGTTCTTGCGAAGGCGTGATCTCAATAACCGGAACGATGGCCATCTCTGGTGGTGCGGGGATGAAGCGCAGAGGCACTTCCCATTGCTCGGGAAGTGTGCCCGGCAGAGAGCCCTCGATGCACGGGATGATGAGCACGGCGTCTTTCACCTGCGCATCGAGCGGAGCGAACGTGTATGTGGATCTGTAGCCGCTGCCCCTGCCGCCTGAATCATATCCAAGATGATCCTGTATTGTGCCGTCGGACAGTTTCAATTGAGTGCGATCAGCAGGATTCGAGCCGCAGCCGGGCGCGGCCACATCGCGCGAAAGTTTTTCCTGCGGAATATTTTCAACGGTGTAAATGACAACCGTCTTGCCCGAGGTCAACACCACATCACCGACTGTGATCGTGATTCCAGCGCGGGTTTGCGAGACCGGTTCAGCCAGCACACGGATCGGTGTGCTTTGATCTATGATGCCAATGCCTGGGATGTATCCGAGCGAACGTCCGATGGCGTAGGCCACGCCGCTCAACGCAAGCAAAATAAGTAAAGCAATTAATACCGCCACCAATGGGCGTGCACGAAGAATTGTCATCGGAGATTTCCTTTCGAGTTGTGCCGCAATACGCGGCATAAGATTGGTATTCTCCGGGACGCTGCGGCGAGCGATATTTTCAAGCGCGTCTTTCATGCGATTGTCATTCATCTCTCGCTCCTTCGATGCGCGGCATCGAGCAGTCCGCGCAAGCGTTCACGCGCCGCGTTCAGCATCCACTTGACCGTGCCGACCGCCGAGCCTGCCTCTTCCGCCATTTCCTTTTCGCTCATTTCAAGAAAATATCGTTGCACGATCACCGCTCTTTGGCGCGGCGATAATTTCTGCATGGCATCCCAGATCTGATCCTGGACTTCGATGGACTCAACCAGCTCCTCAACCGACTCGACTCTCTCGGCCAGTTCCGCCAAAAGAGATTCGTCCGCATCCTCTCCCATCTCGACCTGCCGCGCTGACCTTTGCATCATCTTCACAGAAGCATTGACCACGCTGCGCATGAACCACGGCTCGAACGGACGTGTTGAATCAAATCCGCGTATGGCGTGAAATGCGCGGATGAAAGAATCCTGCACTATGTCCTCAGCCAACCCCACGTCGCGCGTGATCAGATAGGCCGTGCGCACGGCCTTCACCTGATGGCGCGCGGCTAGAAATTCCAATCCGCTGATATCGCCGTTCTTGAGTCGTTGAATCGCCTGATGATCATCCATCTTCTATAAGATATATCCGATGATACTTGAAAAGGTTGGGGTCATTTAAACAAAAAAAGTGAAAACTCATTTTCAGTTTCCACTTTTTGCTTTATTTCCGCAGATTTTTTTCAAAATCAGATAAATCGACGGGGGCCGTCATGTCGAGGTTGAGCGGCGTGACCGCAACCATTTTCTTTTCACGCAGGATGTAGGCATCGGTATCTTGCGGTTCCTTTTCAATGCATTCACTGTGTTTGTATGAAATCGGACCGGGTTCATCCCACGAAGTCCGCACAGCGGGGACGGGATCATAGTAACGGCTGCGCGAAAGCCTGCCCACCTGCCACCCAGTGTGCGGCGTGGCGTGACTCGGAACTTCCACTTTTAGCAGATCCACCTCAGGCGGGAATTTCTTTTCCAATAATAATTTCGCAAAATAGGCGGTGAAATATCCGGCAGTTAAAAAATCGATATCTTCCGAATGGGACAGGTGATATTGTGTTTCGGTTTGAAGTGAAACAGCCAGGGCAAGAATTCCCATGGAAGCGGCTTCCATCGCGGCTCCCACTGTCCCTGAGATGGTGATGCCCATGCCGACATTTTCACCGTAATTGATGCCTGATACGACCAGGTCGGGGCTGTGCGGGATGATCTCCAATACGCCATGCAGGACCGCCTGGGCTGGGGAACCACCGACCGCATACACATCCCATTGCTGACCGTTGACCTGCACCTGCTCTTTGCGGATGGTCCCATCTGACGTGCTGGGCAGACTGCGCCCCATGCCCGTGGATTGCTCACGCGGCGCGGCGACCGTGACATAGCCGATCTTTGAGAGTTCACTGGCCGCGGCCCATAAACCGGGCGAGCGGATGCCGTCATCGTTTGTTAATAAGATATGGGGTCTATTTTTGTTCATGGTATTCCTTGGAAACAAAAAGAAGCAGATCTGATCCGCTTCTCATTGGTGGTGCTCCCGGCAGGACTCGAACCTGCGACCTATTGCTCCGCAAGCAAGCGCTCTAATCCACTGAGCTACGAGAGCATTATTTATTGCGGGTGGTATTTTACTGTACTATTATAGGAGGGTCAAGCGCAAATCCCGCAATTTGAAGTGGCGAATCGGCCAACGAAAGATTTTGTCGGCCGGTTCGTTTTTATGTTGATCTATACATTACAAAAGAGTTCGGAAAAGCATATTCGCCATATAATTCGGGTATAAAATAACTATTGGCTAATTTCAAAGGCGGATCATTATGGATGACTTGCTCCAACTGGGTATCACAGCATATAAAGCCGGGAAACGGGAAGAAGCGCGCAGGATCTTTATTGCTGCCGTTAAGAAAACCCCTGACAGTGAACGCGCCTGGGGATGGATGTATCAGACCTCCGGGAATGATAAGGAACGCATGTATTGCCTGAAACAAATGCTGCGTATCAATCCGCGAAATGAAAAGACAAGCCTATTGCTCAATCAGCTGATTGAGCAGCCACCTGCGCCTGCAGTGCCATCCCCCGGACCTGTAATAGAACCGCCTCCAATCCATACGGAGCCCCCCCGGGCCGCTACCAGAAAATGCCCGCATTGCGGCGAGGAGATACGGCTTGAAGCGCCAAGATGTAGTTATTGCGGCAGGGAGGTTAATGTACGAAAAGCGGTCTCGCCCCCAAAAACAAAAACAAAGAAGAAGAACTTGATCCTCCCGGTAATAAGCATCATTATTGTGGTCGGTGCTTGCGTAGTTATTTACAGCCTGCTTATCAATGTTGGGAAAGATCTTATAGTACAGCCAACCCCGACAAGAAATCCGCAAGAGAGTGCATGGTATGCCTGTACATTATTTGTGCAAAAGCAAATGAAGGTGGCTGTCATTGACGCGCAAAGATACAACCCAAACGGAGTCATGTTTCTGGACAACGGGGACTACAGGGTGGATGTCTCCTACGCAAAACTCAACACCACTTATACATGCATCCTTCTTGACCACGCAGGAGGGAATTGGGAATTGAAAAGTCTTGGAGCAACGAAGAAGTAAGTTAAAAAGATTTTATCGGTTATAAGCAAAGAGCCTGTTTTCACATTGAAAAACGCTGATATTAGACGGCGCAAAAAGAAAAATCCGGGTGTTTTGCCATCATGGTCCCGGTTTAGCGAAAACCATGTACAGGAATTATTCCCGTACATGGTTTATATACCCTAAATTGACTTTAATTTTTCTGCTTTCGTCTCAGGAAGTATGCTGCGCCTGAGATGGCGAGTATTAAACCGACAATCGCAGCTGCCATAAACCCTGAATCGAATTTGGCCACGGTTTCTACCGGGCGTGTCTGTGGGATCGCGAATACAGATACTGTGCGGGCGGGGATGTTGAATGCGCCGTTAGTAAAAAATGCAGTTTGTGCAATTGCATCCGCTGAGTTTTGTTGGATGGAATGCAGCGCATACACCTTGCCTTTGATGGAAGCATCGCTGAATGTTACTGCATCCGGACTGGCATTGAACAGCACAACGATCTCTTCAATATTCGTATCCAGATTGTCGACATCATTCAATCGCATTACGATCAATCCGGGTGTTTGCCCGGTACCGCTATTAAGGAATGAAATAGATTTCTTTATTTGATCTGCGGTTTGAAGACGAAAGAGCGGCGAAGCCTTGCGGATGCTGAGGTATTCGCGGAAAACCGCCGATGCTGATTCTATGTCAGCTTTTGCCGGGGCAAGATTCGGGTCGGCAAGAAGCGGCCTGTAAATATCCCATTGACCTGTACCCTGGATGGGAAGTCCCACGCCCCAGTTGTTCGATGTGTAAGTCCAATCCAATTTGTTGTACCAATCACCAGAGTCGTAGGAGTTGGAGTCAAGCGATTTCGAGCGCAAGATGTCATCGCCCGCGTGGAAGAAGGGCACGCCCTGACTGAACATGACAACGCTGAGCGCCAGATTATTCATTCGGATGCGATCAGCGAGATTTTCTTCGGCGGGCGCTTTGACTTGAATGGCGTCGAAAAGGGTCTGGTTATCGTGAGCCGAGGCGTAGACGATATTCTCCTGTGGATCGGCTGTGTAGCCTGCGGGAATTTTTCCGTAAAGCACCAAATTTCCCGGCACAACATTGTCATTGGCGCGAGTGATCTCATAGTCAGCGAGATTGCCGGCCAGTCCGAGGCGGATCCAATCATTGTATGTGTTGAGCTTATCGAGTTGAGCTTCGGGTGTTCGTTTTTCGTTGTCATTGACATTGAAGTAAAGACTGGTTGCAAAGCCTTGTAAGCGCGGATCGTCGAACGGATTTCCGCCGCGCACCGCGTCGCGTAAGCGGTCATTGAACACGCCGATCCCTGTCCCGGCGATATTGAGTTGGGTGGCGTTTTGGCCGTGCGCATTATTGGCGACCTCGCCAAAATCCCAGCCTTCACCATAAATGTAAATCGACCCGCCGTCCACACCGTCTTTTTCAACGGTCAAGGAATCAAGCGCTGCCCGCACAGCTTGCATATCGGCCAGCATGTGATGCCCCATCAGGTCAAAGCGGAATCCATCCACTTTGTATTTGGTTGCCCATGTGATAACCGAATCGATCATCAACCTGCGCATCATGGCATGTTCGGTGGCGGTATTCTCGCAGCAGGTGGATTTCTCAACCTTACCTTCGCTGTTGAGGCGGTGATAGTATCCGGGCACAACACGGTCCAGCACGGAGTTATCCGCTTGACCGCTGGCGTTGGTGTGATTGTAGACAACATCCATCACAACCCGCAGTCCGTTTTGATTTAAGGCTTGCACCATCTCACGGAATTCAACGATGCGGGTTGTGCCATTTGAGTCAGTGGCGTAACTGCCTTCGGGTGTTGTGTAATGCAAAGGATCGTAGCCCCAGTTGAATCCGTCCGCGCCGGTGATCATGCTGACGGCTTTGGATTGCTCATCTGAATCGGGTGGATACGCGGCAAGCTGGATTTCATCCACATTCCTCCATGTGGATTTGTCTTCATTGACACTGGCAATATCGAAGGCGGGCAAAAGATGAATATGAGTCAGACCTGCTTTTGCCAATCCTGTCAGGTGTTTCATTCCGTTTGAGTCTGCGACAGTAAAGGCTTTATAGGTTCCGCGCAACTCTTCAGGGACGGTTTGGTCGCTGATGCTAAAGTCACGGATATGCAACTCATACAGGACAATATCCTCTGGCGCCGCGAGAGCGGGTTTTTCGAGCGTGTCCCAGCCTTGCGGTTTTAGTTCGGCATCCTGCAAATCCACGATCTGGCTGCGTTTACTGTTCATGGAGAGGCTGATCGAATATGGATCGGTGACCAGATTCATTTCGATCTTTCCCGTGGAAGGCACATAGATTTCAACTTCAAATAAATAGAATTTGCCCTTCCAGCTTTCGTCGCCGCGAATGCTCCAGACACCGCTGGCAGGGTCATATTGCATGGGCAGTGTCCGCCCGGATTTCGCGACAGCTTCATCGTAAAGATACAACACAACCGATTGCGCGGTCGGCGCCCACAGCCGCAAAGTTGGCGTGGATGATTCAAAGGTCACGCCCAATGGACCTTCATATTGATATATGTCATCCAATACGCCGGGGGTCTGCACACCGCTGACATCCACCACTTTGCCGTTCGTGTCACGGACGAGCACTGCGAGTTGTCCCTTTAGCATTTCAGGTTCTTTGGCCCAATCAGCTTGATCGATCATTAGGGCTGTGTACGCGCCGAGGTGCGGGAACTGATTGATGATCTCAGCCTTCGCCCCGCTCTTGCTATAAGTGAGGGGAATTTCGATGCCGTTCGTGATCCCATCTGCGCTGAGTTCCAGCGCAGCGTCTGGCGAATAAAACAGAGAATAGGTATATTTCGGTGAGCCGACCACATTCCATAAAATGGTGTCTCTGCTTACCCAATGTGCGCGCAATTTGGAGAGACTGCCCTTCGGCGCGCCTGCGGTGCTGATCACGGCTTCTTTTTTCAGGCTGTCGTATCCAAAATAAATTTCATCGCCATCTTTCTTAACAGTAAATTGCTGCGTCTCGCCGATCTTTTTGGTCGGGTCTTCATTCAAAGCAAATGTCGCGGAGTACGTCCCGGCTTTGAGCGCACTGGTGGCAAATCCCATTGCTCCGCTGCCTGTTGGGTCTTCGAGCCATGAACGCAGACAGCCGGCGTCATCATTGTTTGCGCATCCCAATTGCTGTTGGAAGTCACCGATCACCACTACAATGGCTGTGTTGATACTATCGGTGATCCAATGGGTCTTGTGATCGTAGTAGAACTTAACCAGTGTTGGCTCAGTGACGACCAGAGGGAGATCCGCACCGCCGGCCGAAGCGTTAAGCCCATAATTTTCACCCCAGCCGCCGTTAAGCGCCGCCTTATAGCGCGGACCTTTTTTGTCGGCATCGTTGGCAGGTTGAATCTCATACGTTCCCTGCCAAACATCATCTTCGAGATCAAAACTCAATTGGGTGTTGGCGCAATCAGGCTGCCATTCGCCGGAACATCCCAATTCATCCTGATGTGTGCCGGGGATGTTGACCGAATCAGGATTAGGCGTGGATTGTGCCTGAACAGCCGAAGCAAATGCAGATGAGAAAGAAGCGGTCAGGATCACGCAAGCCATAAAAATGTGCTGAATATTTTTTCGCATTGAACTCTCCAGGAAATAATAAAATAATTTTACTCCATTGAGCAAATACCTTAACGCGAACAAAATAAGAATCGCCAATTCCTGAATATAAGATAAAATGAATTCAGCTTACTCAGTCTTTGCCGACGGTTTAAGTCAGACCCCTGTTTTTGCCTCGCCGCTGGACAGGGGTCGATTTTTTAACAAGATGAAGGTTATGAAGCCGTAATCCTTTCAAAGCCAACCCTGTTATGACAGAATTGGTCAAATAGATTACCGCTACGGGGGAGAAAAAAATAAAGATATTTTCATTCCCTGTTTTTATTTTGGAGTATGATTGCCCAGATGTTCAGCCAGCATTATCAAAAATAAAAAAGAATCTGAATTGCCTTGAAAGGACTCCATGTCACGTAACCGGATCATTCTCGTTACCATCGGGATCATGTTCAGCTTATTCCTCGCTTCGATGGAGTCGACTGTCGTTGCGACCGCCATGCCAACCATCGTTGGTCAATTGGGCGGGTTGGAACATTACTCGTGGGTCTTTTCGGCTTTCATGCTGACTTCCACCACATCTGTACCGTTGTATGGAAAACTATCGGACATTTATGGCAGACGCCGAATCTATGTGATCGCAATGGCTCTCTTCTTGATCGGCTCGGTGGCGAGCGGTGTCGCAAACAGTATGACCCAACTTATCTTCGCCCGCGCCTTGCAGGGACTCGGCGCGGGCGGTATCCAGCCGCTGGCATTCATTCTGATCGGTGAGATGTTCAGTTTGCAGCAGCGCGCCAAAATGCAGGGGCTTTTCTCCGGCGTGTGGGGTTTCTCATCCATTGCGGGTCCGCTGCTCGGTGGGTTTCTCGTTGATAAGTTTTCGTGGCATTGGGTCTTCTACATCAATGTGCTGCCAGGGTTGCTTGCCGCAGCGCTGGTCGCTTTTGGGTGGCGGGAGCAGGCTCAAAGTCATGAGAGACCAAAAGTGGACTACCTTGGCGCAGCGCTGTTGACATTCAGTATTGTCTCGTTATTGCTTGGACTTACACTTGCCCCTGACGCAAGCGCGGGAGCGGGGGCAAACACATTCAACAGTTGGGCGCTGATCGTGTTGGCTGTCGCCTTTTTCATCGCGTTATTACGGGTTGAGAGCCGTGTCGCCGACCCGATCCTCCCGATCCAACTTCTTCGTGACCGATTATTTCTCACTGCGGTTTCACATGGTATTTTCACAGGCTGGGCAATGTTTGGCAGTGTTTCATTTATTCCACTTTTTGTCCAGTCGGTGCTTGGCACCAGCGCAACGCAAGCCGGCATCACCATCACACCAATGCTGTTGGGCTGGGTCACGGCGAGCATCATTGGCATGCGCCTGATCATGACCGTTGGGTATCGCAGGCTGGGCGTGATCGGTACATCTGTGTTCGTAACAGGCACATTCCTGATGACGCTGATCAGCGCGGACTCGAGCCAGATCTTGATCATGGTCTTTGTCACCATGATGGGTGTCGGCATGGGGCTTTCCATCCCGTCGTTTTTGGTGGCGGTGCAGACGAGCGTGGAGCGACGCAACCTTGGCACGGCTACTTCGACGCTTCAATTCAGTCGTTCGATTGGCGGGACGCTTGGTGTGAGCGTGATGGGTACGGCATTGAGCATGCGCCTCACCTCGAATTTAATCGCTTCCGGCCTGGACCCGAAACTGGTGACCCAATTACTGAATCCTTTACCCGCCTCTGAAATTGTTGTGGCCGCCGGTGTGCGCGTCGCAATGGCAAACGCGATCCACCTTGTCTTTGTCATCGCTTTCGCGTCTGCTATGCTGGGGTTGGCGGCTGTCTTCTTCACGCCGCATCAGGAATTAAGAGAGAATTCGTCTGATCGTAACGCCGCCCTGCCCGGCGTGGATCAATAATACTTCCTGCAAAATCCCCGCACGAGAATCAAAACAAGGTGACTGTCATTGTTTTAATGGCTGTCACCTTGTTGATTTAAGTCTATCAATGATTTTTTTATTTTAGCTTTGTTTTTTGTTGCGCGATCAGTGCCGCCTGAACGCGGTTGCTGACATGCAGTTTTTGAAGAATATTGGTCACATAATGCTTAATGGTTTTTTCTGTAAGGAATAATTTTTGGCCGATCTCCTTGTTGCTTGTTCCTTCGGCGATCAATTCAAGAATCTGACGCTCTCGCTCGGTTAAGTCTTCAAACAGATCAATCGTAGCTGGTTGTTTTTCCTGCGGAGCCCCCCGCATTTCAGAGAGCAGGCTGGCCGCCAGCGACGGGGTGACATAACCTTCCCCCGCAAAAACTCTGTGTAAGATGCCATTTAATTCGCGGGCGGCGACTCCTTTTAGGACGTAAGCATGAGCGCCGGCTTTGAGAGCATTCATCACATCATCCTCTTCAGTGGATCCTGTCAACATAATGATCTTGACCACAGGATAGGATGCGGCAATCATTTGGGCAGCATTCAACCCTCCGCCGGGCATATTGACATCCAAAAGGATCACGTCCGGTAAAAACTCGCGGGTCAACCGAAGGGCGTCTTCTGCATTGATCCCCTGTCCCACCACCTCAAGATCGGCTTCACTCCCGAGGATCGCAACCACCCCCTCTCGAAAGATCGGGTGATCATCAATGATAACCAATCGGATTTTATCCATTTTTATTTTCTCCAGTATTCTGCAGCGTCAATACGGCTGAGAGCTTTGTCCCTTGATTTATTTTGCTTTCGATTGTGAATGAGCCGCCCAGGCTTTCCACACGTTCACGCATGCCTGCCAAGCCAAGGTGCTCACGCTCTCCAGATGTAACAGGATGGTTAACATCAAACCCAGGTCCCTGATCCGAAACTTCGATAAGTATATCGTTCGTTTGGCATCTCACGCGAACCTGTTGGCCTTCTCCACCGGCATAATTATGGGCGTTATTTAACGCCTCCTGAATGAGACGATATGCAGTGATCTTGATCTCAAGCGGTGTTTGTTCCGGGAGATCGCTCATGCTGAGCATAACCTTTGTGCCGGTATTCTGTTCATGGGCGCGTACCACGCTTACCAGAATTTCAGGAAGGGTTAAACATTCCAGTTGTGGAAGCACGAGACCGGCGGCGATGGCGCGGGTTTCATCCATGGCTGTTCGCAGGGATGCCTTGGCCGTAGGCAGGTGGTCGGTGCATAGCAAATCAACGTTTGGATTGATCAGGCGGCAGGTTTCATTCTGGCTCTTGACCCGCTCCAGCCTCGTTAATGCCAGCACGATTTCCTGAATGGGTCCACTATACAGTTCGGCGCTGGTACGGCGCAGAAAGCGTTCATTAAATTCGGTTGCATTTGCCGCGGAGCGGCGAACGCGCTGATTAAGCTCATCATTGTGCGCCAGGAGTTCTGTTAACCGTTTAACCTGATCTTTTAATTCATCTTCCTGCTTTTCGATGGTATTACTTGCATATCGAACAAAACCGATCAGCAACAGGTATATGACCATCATGGTGGAACCCACCATGAGCCAGCTTCGCATTTGGGCAGCCGCGATCTCCGCTTCAAGGATATCAATTTTTTGATAGAACTCGGTAACCGCAATAATCTGATTGGTTCCGTTTAAACGGACCGGGCTGTATATTTCAACCAGTCTTTTATGGTACCCGAGCCGCTCCTCAACATTTTCTTCTTCTGTTAGATTGCTGACCTCTGCTATCACTTCCCCCTGCCAGGCTTTCAGTAAATCTTCAGTCGGAGGAAACTCACGCCCTATCAATGCTGGATTGTCACTATAGAGGATATAGTGATCTGAGGACCAAATCTTTATTGCGACTGTTTGTTTCCCCAGTGTTTCTTCACTGAGCACTGACCGCAGATCTTCGAAATGTCCGGCTGTCAGGCTCGAAGCACTTCCCAACTCTTGAAGATGCGGGGTGACAAAACTGTCCATATAAAGTGCTGTGGTGGTTGCGGATTCCTTTATGACGCCGATCTTGATCTGCTCGGCTACCCATTTGCCGAGGCCGAACATGCCCAGGATCATGACGATGAAACTGGCAATTGTAAATCGTTTTATCAGGCTCAAGTTTGTAAAAACATTCAAAATGCGGACTAACATCCTTCACCCTCTTCATGGATAATGGATGTTATATGAGCGATGACCGCCCGCACTTTCAGGATCATGATATAGGTCTCATGCATAGGCGTACATTTCAGCGTGTTGAAGGGATATGTTGGCATTTACAACCGTGCCTTCGCCGACCATGCTTTGAATCTCAAGTACGCCCCCCATGCTTTCAACACGTTCCCGCATTCCGGCCAAACCAAGATGTTCCTCCCACTTAATGGAATTGGCTGCATCAAAGCCGGGGCCTTTGTCGGATATTTCTATTTGCAAGAGATTGTTCGCGCAAACCACACGGACCCGCTGATCTGCGCAGCCCGCATGAATACAGGCGTTGTTCAGTGCCTCCTGGATCAAACGGTAGACCGTGATCTTTAATGGAAGATTCACCTGTTCCGGCAGGTTGATAACACTCAATATGACCTTTGAACGGGTGCGTTTTTCGTGAGAACGTACAACACGCGCAATCACATCCGCGAGGGTCATATGACTCAACTGTGGAAGACCAAGATTGGAGGCGATGCTTCTCATTTCCTCCAGAGCAATCTGCAAGGATGTTTGAACTGTGGGAAGATGATCATTACACTCAAAATCTTCGTTGACCACGCGGCAGGTTTCGTTCTGGACGTTGACGCGGTCAAGCCGTAAGAGCGCCAGACTGACTTCCTGCACCGGGCCATCGTGCAGTTCCGCGCTGATGCGGCGGAGAAATCGCTCATTAAGCGCGGTCGTGTTGGCGGCGGCGCGGCGCATACGCTTGTCCAGATCCCCATTCTTTGCGATCAACTCCGTCAGCCGGACCACTTGATCTCTTAATCCCTTTTCCTGGCGTCCGATCGTAGATGCAATGGATTGTACGAATCCGATCAGTATCAAATAAATGACTGTCATGGATGTGCCAACGACAAGCCAACTTTTTCTTTGAGCCGCAGCTATTTCTGATTCAAGCCCTTCAATTTTCCTGTAGAATTCTGCAACAGCGATAACTTCTTGTGTGTCATTCAATAGTATTGGAATATATATTTCAAGCAAACGTGAATAAAGTTTTCGCTCCTCAAAATTTTCATCATCTTGCAGATCACTGATCGCCGCAATGATCTCACCCTTGCGAGCCAGTTCCAGATCTTCCGCGCTGGGGAACGAAAGTCCGACCAGTGACGGGGAATTGCTATACAGGATCTGATTATTATTCCCCCATATTTTTATGGTCACGATCTGACGGCCAAGATCGGTCTTGCTAAGCGTATCATTTAAATTCCAGAGATGTTCCGGGGTCAGCGTATTTGCAGTGCCAAGTTCCTGAAGGTTGGGAGTGATAAAGCTGTCCATGTATAGTGCGGTGGTCGCAGCAGATTCGTTGATCACATTGGTTTTTATTTGCTCTGCAACCCAGGTGCCGATCACAAAAGCCCCAAGAATCATAAATACCAGACCTGCCAGCCTGAATCGTTGAACTAAACTCGAGCGTGTTAAAAAATTAGAAATACCGGTAAACAATATGAATATCCCTTTGGAATTTCAAAAAATAATGAGCTGGGAGTATATTTTCCCGGCCAAATTTTTAAGAATGCCATCACTCACTTCTAAAGCCACACTATTATATCTCTAATAAGACAAAATCCACCTGATTTATTTCGCACTTCCCTTTGCATAAAAACACCAGGGAAGACATTTGAATATTGTCTTCCCTGGTGTTTATGTTTGCGGATTTATTCTTTATCCCTATCTGTTCCAGCCACCGGGCAATCGCGCCACCCCAAGGAATACGATCACCAATACGCCCAGCACGATGAACAGGGAATTTCGAAAACGGAGCTTGTCTTCCGAGTTCTTCCAGCGCATCGGAAGGTGCGCCAGCACTGCGGCGAGGATCATGCTGATGGCATGTTCAATGCGGTACATTGGGAAACCTGAACCCGCCAGACCGTTCCCCACCAGAAAGATCAATCCCAGAGTTACCTGCAAATCCATCAAACCGCTAAAACCTGAAGAGAGACCGCGGTCCATGCCTTTGAACGCTCCGCCGCGCAGCCAGCCCAGCCCAAACTTGACAATTGCAATAACAGCCACGACAACGATCAGCCAGCGTAAAATTGAGTGGATCATTAATAAGATGTTCATATTCGTTTTTTCTCCTGACAAAAATTATGATTGCCAATGGTAGCATATTTCCATTTCTCGTGTAGAATCGAGAAAAAATCCAAAGAGGAATCTCCCATGACCTATACAACGATCCTTACAGAAGTCCGCGGACGAGTCGGCATCGTCACGCTCAACCGTCCGCAGGCGATGAACGCGTTCAATACCGTGATGCTGACCGAATTATTCGACGCACTTGAATCTTTTGACCGCGATGATGCCGTCGGCGCGATGATCGTTACCGGCAACGAGAAATCTTTCGCAGCCGGCGCGGATATAAAAGAAATGGCGGATGCCTCTCCGTTCGAAATGATCGGCCAGGGGCGCGTTGAAAAATGGGACCGCATTCGCGGAATCAAAAAAGTAGTGATCGCGGCGGTATCCGGATGGGCATTGGGTGGCGGATGCGAATTCGCGATTTCATGCGATATGATCGTTGCCTCTGAATCAGCCAGGTTCGGTCAACCAGAGATCACGATCGGCATCATCCCCGGCGCGGGCGGAACACAGCGCCTCGCGCGTTTGCTTGGCAAGAACCTCGCCATGGAAATGGTCATCAACAACCGCACACTGACCGCCGCTGAGGCGCTTCAATTTGGATTGGCAAACCGCGTCGTGCCCGTGGATGGATACCTCGATGCCGCAGTCGCTTTCGCGGAAGAGATCGCCTCGCGCGCACCATTGGCTGTCCGTATGGCAAAAGATGCGGTCAATGCCGCGTTCGAGACCACCCTTGCAGAAGGATTGAAAGCTGAGAAGCGGAATTTCTATCCGCTCTTTTCGACGGAAGACCAAAAGGAAGGAATGAAAGCCTTCATCGAGAAAAGAAAGCCGAACTGGAAAGGAAAATAAAATTGTCCGTATCTTTGTCTGACCTGAAAACTGGTCTTTCCAAATTAGGCTTGACCAAAAACCTGGTGATCGCGCACGCATCCCTGAAGGCGTTCGGCCTCATTGACGGCGGGGCGGAGGCGATGCTCAATGCGTTGCTGGATTCCACGCGCGGCATCATCATGCCCACCTTCACATATAAATCCATGCTCAACCCCGAAGTGGGTCCGCCGCAGAACGGGATCACCTACGGCAGTGAAGCCGACCTAAACAAACTGGCTGAGGCGTATCACCCCGATATGCCCGTGGACAAATTGATGGGCGTATTGCCGGAAATACTGCGCAAGCACCCGAAGGCGAAACGATCCCTGCATCCGATCCAGTCCTTTGCCGGCATTCGCGCAGACGGGATCATCGGCAGTCAGCGCATGTACGATCCGCTGGCTCCGATCGGATCGCTTGCAGACCAGGATGGCTGGGCCTTATTACTCGGCGTGGATCATACCGTCAACACCAGCATTCATTATGCAGAGAAACTTGCCGGACGGCTGCAGTTCATCCGCTGGGCGTTGGTGCAGGATCGTGTGGTGGAATGTCCCGGCTTCCCCGGTGATTCAGATGGATTCAATGTGATCGCACCTGCTTTGGAAAAACACACCCGCCGCGTGAAAATTGGAAATGCAACTGTTCAAGCTATTCATCTAAAAAGTTTGTTTAAAGTCGTGGTTGATCTAATTAAAGAGAACCCGTTCGCATTGCTCTGCCAGAGACCGGATTGCGAACGGTGTACTGCGGTGCGGTGGTCGTAACTTTGTTGCCGTGTTATCGGGTTGAAGCAATTTCCTCATAATGTTGGGTGGGGATTGCTCACCTGCACAGAAACATACCTGCTCTTTGCATCGCGTCACGCTGAGGTGCCAGGGAGTGCCGGGCAAACACCCTCGCAAAAGTATCTTCTATTCCGAAAGATCCACAGTCCCGCCGCCATATGTGCCGCTGACATGGATACTGCCCTCATTGTCGCGGGTGTAGGTTAGTGATCCATCTCTTAATCCTGTGACATCCACTTCCAACATGAATGAACCGTCGTCGGCGTTGTACGCACCGCCGCCTGTCATGGCAAAGCCGTTCGAGAAGGCGCAGTTTGTAAAAGTGTAAAGGTCGCCTGTGTCGAATGCGAATGTCCCGCCGTATGGGCAGGCGATGGCGCGCGCGGTCGTGGAATTCATGTAATAGTATTCAGGCAGGTAATTGATCTCATTATCCACCGCGGTAAACGCTTCCAGCAGATCTGCGTAATCGGCGGCATTGGCCGGAGCGAGCGGGACAAATTCGTCAGCTACAACACCTTCGCAGAGCGTTTCACGCTGGGCTGGCATTTTATCCTGCACGAGAAAATCTGTCACCAAACTATCCACACATTCCAATCCCCAGCTAAAGATGACGTGCGGACCGCCGACTTCGGTCACAAGATATCCATCTGTCAAATTCGAGTAAACCGACTGCGCGCCTGAATACGGCGTGGCCGGGTCCGTGGTGGCGTTCAACACCAGGGTCGGGAAGCCTTCGCCTCTGAACGGCTCGGCAAACGGCGCGGGGTGTGAGTCGTCCTGTGGATAAGGCCAATAGGCGCAGGGCAGGTCGCCGTAAAAGACAGATGCGAGGCGCGGCAGGCTGGTGTCGATCTCATCACCCTCTTTGATAAAGTTCGCGGCCTGTTCTTGCGGAGTGTTGCCTGGCTCGGCGTAATCACGGCAAGTGACCCCGTAGTAGATCGCGTCGGAATAGGACAGGTCAATAAACACTTCGAAGGTATCCGGGTTGAGATAAAGCGCGTTGTACACCACGCGCGCGAGCGGAATGATCGTGTTGTCGCGTGAGTACGCGGCCAGGGCGCGCAGGAAGATCATGCGCGCGGTTTCGGAATATAGAAAGCCGGAAGTAGATTCGAGATCTGAGAAGGTGAACTCGCGCTGGTCAACCTCGCCGGTGGAGCGGGTAAATTCAAAGGAAATGGGAGCCTGCTTTAACTGAGCGGCAAGTTCATCGTAAACACTGACTGCATCGCGGCCCATATCGGCGGCGCAGGCTTCATCGGCGTTGCATGCTTCAAGAGTGGTGAGCAGTACCTCGTTGAATGCGGCGGCCTGACCTTTGAGGAATTCTATATCTGTCAGCGTAAGGTCTACAACCCCGTCGAGAACAAGACCAGCCACATGGCCGGCGTGAGCCGCTGCGTAGGTCTGTGCAAATTGCGTCCCGTAACTTTCCCCGTACAGCCAGAATTTTTCATCCTCCATCAATACGCGGAAGTCTTCAAGGTCTTCCACCGCCTGCGTGGTGTCCAGATAGGGCAAAAGGCTGGCATCGCCAATCTCGGTGATGCAGTCGTTCACAAAAGTTTGTGAGACATCAAGCAGTCGTTGTTCGCCTTCGCTCGTGGCGGCATCGCCGCCGGCGCGATAGAAATCCACCGCGGCTTGTGCGCAATACAACCCGTTGGATTCGTTGATGCCGCGCTGGTCGAAGAAAACAATGTCAAAATTTTCCGGGATGGACGGGTCGAAATATGATGTGTAATTATCCGCACTTAACAAGCCGGAACCGCCGGGGCCGCCTACGGATGTAACGAACATGCCTTTGCGTTGACCTGTGGCAGGCAGGACAGCAAAAACAACATCGAACGTGCGCGAATCATTGGGGTCAAAGTGGTCGAATGGGACACTGACTTTGACGCAGGTGAAATCGCTCTCGGGGCATGGATACCCGCCCAGTCTTTTCAAACGGGAGGCTGTATCATCCACTGGAACTTCGGTGGCGCTCGCAGGGGACTCCGTCGCAACGGGCAGCGCGGTGGGAAGCGGCTCAAGCGTGGGCGCAGAAGAAGCGCAAGCCTGCGCGAGAAATAACAGAACGATAAAGCTAATGAATATTTTTTTCATTCAGATCTCTTTTTCTTTCATTTAAATATATTGATTAAAAAACCATAATAGAAAATGGAATTTCCCTGAAAGGTTTTGCGTGGACAAAAAATGTTCGGCGGGTTCCGAAAGGCAGTATACCAAAGGCTGAAAAGACGGGCAGGTATCTTGTTCGGCCTGACCGTGGCGTATTAGATCCATTTTTCTTATTGAGGTATGCAGACTTATTATCTGTATCGCATTAATCTTCTTGGATGGATACTCCCAATTTGTTGAGTGAGTAAGATCAATTTCAAATTATGTGGTTGGAAAGCATTTGATGTTTTAGAATGTTCTTGACCTTAAGAAACCGTCACGAGCCATTATAAAACTACTGGGATATCTGAAATGATGTTTCCCCACTTCACGCCACTCACCCCCACATCTTGTTATTATGCCCAGTATTTTTAGCCAGATGTCCCATTTTCGCTGTGGTTTTCCCTCCTTTTTGAAGGTAGACTCCCACCAGCCATATACTCATGCTTTTCCATCTCTAACCCGCATCCCATTTTTCTAAAGTAAAATCAACATTAATATGAAAGAACTCATCTATTCCCGTAATGCAGTCTATGAAACCTTGAGCGCAAGGCGCAGGCAGATATTCTCGATCGAGATCGCCGAAGGGGTTCAGGAAAAAGGCAAGATCGCCGAGATCATCAAGCTGGCGCTTCAACAGAAAATAAAGGTCAGCCGTGTGCCGCGTCCCAAGCTGGATAAGGTGCATCAGAACAATCAGGGCATCGTGGCCGAGGTCAGCGGATACCCGTACTCGGATGTGATCGAGATCCTCGAACGCGCGAAAGGCGAACTGCCTTTCATCCTGATGCTTGATTCGCTGCAAGACCCGCAGAACTTCGGCACGCTCATCCGCACGGCCGAGGCGCTTGGCGTGCATGGCGTGGTCATCCCGTCCGCGCGCACGGTGGATGTGACGCCCGCCGTGGTCAACGCGTCCTCGGGCGCGAGCGAGCACATGCTCATCGCGCAGGCGAATCTGTCCCAGACGATAGATGCGCTCAAAGAGAATGACATCTGGGTCGTCGGACTGGATCAGGCCGGGGCGGAAATCGAAGCGGGCTCGCGTCATCTGAAAGGTGCGCTGGCGCTCGTCGTCGGCTCGGAGGGCGAAGGGCTGCATGACCTCGTCCGAAAGAAATGCGACATCGTTTTGAAACTGCCCATGAAAGGCAGGATCGAATCCCTCAACGCCGCCGTCGCGGGGTCGGTGGCATTGTATCTCGCGTATTTATCACGCCCGAAATAAATTAACCGCAAAGCACCCAAAGAGCGCAAAGTTAAAACCTTTTTTCTTAGCGACCTTGGCGCTCTTCGCGGTAAAAAATAATCAATCAGGAAAACAATCCATGCCTCAAGCAACATTTCATTTTCCAAAAGGATTTTTATGGGGAACGGCAACTGCCTCGCATCAAGTGGAAGGCAACAACACGAACAACAATTGGCACGCGTGGGAAGAAGCGGGTCACACCGTGCACAAGTCTGGTCTGGCCGCCGATTGGTGGGGTGGCCGCTGGCGGGAGGATTTTGACCGCGCCGCCGAAACTGGGCAGAATGCGCACCGCTTCTCGATCGAGTGGAGCCGCATCCAGCCCACGCCTGACACATGGGATGAAGAAGCCATTGAAAAATATCGCGCCATGCTGCGCGGGTTGAAGGAACGCAACATGACCGCGCTGGTCAGCCTGCATCATTTCACTGATCCGCTCTGGGTGACAGAAAAAGGCGGATGGGAAACAGAAGCAATCGTCCCGTTGTTTGAACGCTACGTGCGCAAGGTGGTGGATGCGTTCAAGGAGTACGTCACGCTCTGGTGCACGATCAACGAACCGAACGTGTACGCATTGAGCGGTTATGTGCAGGGCGCATTCCCGCCTGGAAAAAAGAATTTGAGATTATCCATGCGCGTGCTTGGCAATATGATCCGCGGGCACGCTGCTGCCTATCGTGCCATCCACGAGCTGCAGCCCGAAGCGCGCGTGGGGTATGCGCTGCATTACCGCCCGATGGTTCCGCGCTTGAAGTGGTCTCCGCTGGATAGACTCATGCGCAACATCCGCTACGATGGAATCAATATGGGTTTTCCCTCCGCTGTTTCAACAGGCGTAATGAGATCACCCATCGGCAATCAGAATATTCCTGAGGCCAAAGGCACGCAGGATTATCTAGGGTTGAATTATTACTCTGTGGATACGGTCTGGTTTGACCTGTTTAAGCCTGGTGAGTTATTCTCGAACAGCGGCTACCCCAAAGATGCGGATATGAGCGATACGAATTTCCTCGCCAATATTCCCGAAGGTATTTACAACTCCATCAAATGGATCGACCATACCTATCCTCATCTGCCGATCATCATTACTGAGAACGGCGTGGAAGATTTCGATGATCACATGCGTCCGCGCTATATTGCCCAGCATTTGCATCAAGTCTGGCGCGCGTGTAATTTCAACTGGCCTGTGAAGGGGTATTTCCACTGGTCATTGGTTGATAATTTCGAATGGGAGCGCGGCTGGACCCAGCGCTTCGGTTTGTGGGGATTGGATGTAGACACGCAAAAAAGAATCAGGCGGCCTTCTGTGGATTTTTATGCCGAGATCTGCAAAGAGAACGGCATCTCCTCTGAGATGGTTCAGCAGTATTGCCCCGAGGTTTTTGAGAAGATTTTTCCATCATAAATTATCTTGTAAGCGTAGGTGCGGAGCATTGCTCCGCACCTACAGTTTAATAAAAGGAACAAAAGATGAAACTACGAATCACCTTGTTGGCATTATCCGCGATATTGCTTGCGGCTCATTTTCTGCGGGCTTCCACCCCCATCCCCTTGCTGATATGTTTAGCTGCGCCATTCCTGCTGGTCATCAAGAAACGCTGGAGTCTGAGAACCATCCAGGCATTGACAATCCTTGGCGCGGTGATCTGGTTGTTCACGCTAAGCGATATTATTCAGCAGCGTGTTTTCGAAGGCCGCTCCTGGACCGTCTCTGCAATTATCTTATGCGTGGTTGCAGGTTACACACTTTTGACAGGCTGGTTATTGGAAAGCCCCATCGTAAAAGAAAAATATCCGTAAGTGATTGACGGCGGCGCATTGAGAGTAGTCTCTGTGTGCAATTCTATTTGACGGCCTTCGACGTTTGACCTTTGGCTTTCAACCAATTTCCCCATGATAAAATCCATCCCTATGACTCACGCAGAACAGATCGCATCCCAACTCAATGTCAAGCCTTCGCAAGTTACGGCTGTTATCAACTTACTAGACGAAGGCAACACTGTCCCGTTCATTGCACGTTACCGTAAGGAAATGACGGGCTCGCTCGACGACGAACAGATCCGAATCATTGCTGATGAACTCATCCGCCTGCGCGGACTCGACGAACGCCGAGTTTCCATCCTTGCTTCTATTGAAGAACAAGGCAAGCTCACTGACGAATTACGCGACTCGATCAATGCTGCTGTCAGCATGACCGCGCTCGAAGACCTGTATGCGCCGTATAAAAAGAAACGCCGCACCCGCGCCATGGTCGCCCGTGAAAAGGGGCTGGAGCCGCTGGCTGATCTTATTTTGAAACAAGCATCAGATTCCCCTGAGGAAATTGCAAAGAAATTCTTAAATGAGCAAGTCCCCAACATCGAAGAAGCCCTGCAAGGCGCACGTGACATCGTCGCTGAAATGATCAGCGAGAATGCCAACGTCCGCGCGGCGACACGTGAGAAGGCGCTCAAGTTTGGCAAAGTCCGCGTGGAAAGAATTAAAGACTCTGTCGATGAAAAAGCTGTCTACGAATCCTATTATGAATTTGAAGGCAACGTCAACCGACTTCTGCCGCACCAGATCCTCGCCATCACGCGCGGAGAAAAAGAAGGCGTTCTGCGTGTGCATGTGGATGTGCCTGAACGCGATTGGCTGAATGCCATTCAAGCTGAATTTGAAGAAGACATCATCAGTCCCTTCGCGGAACAGCTCGAACTCGCGATTCGAGATTCTGCTGAGAGATTATTGCTCCCCGCCATCGAACGCGATGTCCGCCGTGAAAAAGGCGAAGTCGCAGACAACCATGCCATTCAAGTCTTCGCCACCAACTTGCGCGCCCTGCTCGGTCAGGCTCCGCTTGCCAATCATGTTGTGCTCGGCCTCGACCCTGGCTTCCGCACAGGCTGCAAAGTTGCTGTTGTGGATGCCACTGGCAAGTTACTCGACACAGGAGTGATCTATCCGCACGAGCCGAAGAACGATTGGAAGGGTTCGATCAACACCTTGCAGGATATGATCAACCGCCACCACGTCACGCTCATTACCATCGGCAACGGCACCGCCTCACGCGAAACGGAGAGGCTTGCCGCTGAACTCGTAAGGGCGCAGCATGCTGCGCCCCTACAAACCAAATATCTCATCGTCAATGAAGCAGGCGCATCGGTTTATTCTGCGTCATCTCTCGCCCGCGCCGAATTCCCCGATCTCGATGTCACCATCCGCGGCGCGGTTTCCATTGCCCGCCGCGCACAAGACCCGCTCGCTGAACTCGTCAAGATCGACCCCAAGTCCATTGGTGTGGGCATGTATCAGCACGATGTCGATCAAACCGCGCTCACGCATGCCCTCGATGGCGTGGTCGAAAGTGTGGTCAACAAGGTCGGCGTGGATGTCAACACAGCCAGTTCCGCGCTGCTGACGCATGTCGCGGGCATCGGTCCCAAACTCGCCACCAACATCGTCACGCATCGCGACAGCAACGGACCGTTCAAGTCACGCGCCGCATTGAAGAAGGTCGCTGGGCTTGGCCCAAAGGCTTTTGAACAGGCAGCAGGCTTCATGCGGATTCGAAATGGGGCGAACCCGTTGGATGAATCAGCGATCCATCCAGAATCCTACGCGATAGCAGAATCCATTCTCGCTCGCGCTGCGCTGACAGTTGATTCGTCCATCCCAGACAGAATCGCCGCCTTGGAATCCCTCACCGCAAAGACCTCCCTCGAAGAGTTAGCCAAAGAATTAAACTGCGGCGTACCCACACTGAAAGACATCCTCGAGCAACTCGTCCGCCCAGGCCGTGACCCGCGCTCCGATACCCCCGCCCCCATCCTGCGCTCGGACGTGCTTAAAGCCGAAGACTTGCTGACAGGCATGCAGCTCAAAGGCACTGTCCGCAATGTAGTGGACTTTGGCGCTTTCGTGGATATTGGTGTGAAGCAGGATGGCTTACTGCACAAGAGCCAGATCCCGTTTGGCACGGTTTTGAAAGTCGGCGACATCATTGACGTTGAAATCCAAAAGATCGAAACCGAACGTGGACGTATTGGTCTGGGCTGGGTCAAAGCCTGAGAACATGCAGCTCCCTGATCCATTCATCACCACCATTCAAAATGTATTCAAAGAGGACGGCAGGAAATTTCTTGCCGTCCTTCCTGTATTGATCGAGGATGCATCGCAACGCTGGGGATTAAAGGATGTACAGCCTGTTTCAAATCTCTCCTATAATTTTGTGGCATTCGCAAAACGTGGAAATCAAGATGTCGTTTTAAAGATCGGTGTTCCCAATCCTGAATTGACTAGCGAGATGGCGGCCTTGAAGTTATTCAACGGGGATGGCGCCTGCCGTTTGCTTGAGGCAGATGAAGAACATGGCGCTTTATTATTGGAAAGGCTTAAGCCAGGTACGATGCTTTCTGAATTGAAGAATGACGATGAACGTACCCACATCGCAGTGGATGTGATGCAAAAGATTTGGAAGCCAGCGGAGATTCTGGAGTCTGGCAGCTTGCTGCCAGATGTGGAACAACAAGCTGTTCCACTCCAGAATAATTTCATAAAATTATCTAATTGGTTCGAAGCGCTGAAAAGCATACGCCCGCATTTCAACGGCGGGCCGGGACCATTTCCAAAAAAACTGTTGGGATATGTCGAATTTGTTTTGCCTGAATTATTTGCGGATAAAAATATAAAATTGCTTCACGGGGATTTCCATCATTTCAACATCCTATCCTCTGAACGCGGCTGGCTGGTGATCGACCCCAAGGGAGTCGTTGGACCTGCGGGCTATGAGATCGGTCCGCTCATGATCAACCCATGGAACAGCACTTCGGACAGAGTCAATTTTAGGGCGCAGACAGAGAGGCGGGTCAGCATCCTCGCGGAGAGATTGGGCTGGGAGCGCGAAATCATTCTTAACTGGGCAGCGGCTCATGCGGTCCTTTCCACATGGTGGGATATTCAAGACGGCATGGATTGGAAATATACAATGGGATGCGCACAGCTGTTTTTCGAAATAAGCAATGGATCAAACTGGTACAATTAAAAAATGTCCTCGATCACACTTCCCGCAGAATTTACTCTACATCGCAAATACACTTATAACCACACCAGCGCCGTCAAATGGATCCTTTCGCATTCGCGTCCATATCTCTGGATCATGGTGATGCTCGTCGTCGGAGCGATCGGAAACGCAGCTCTGGCGGCGTATGTGCCGGTATTGACCGGCGATGCGTTCAATGCGATGATCAAACTGCCGCCGGACACTTCGGTATTGTTGCCGCTGGCCATCACGATTGGCATTTCACAGATCATTCGCGGCGTGCTGCAGCTTGGGCGCAACTTCGGCGCAGAATTGATGGCGCAGTACATGGAACGCGACATCCGCGATGAGTTGTATCTTTCATTGCTCGGAAAAAGCATGACCTTTCACAATTTGCAGCCCGTTGGCGATACGATGGCGCGTGCGACGAACGATGTGCGCGAAGTGAACTTCATGTTCAACCCCGGCGTGAACCTGGTCGTCGGTTCGTTCATGTTCATCGTGATGCTGCTCATCGCCGCGCCGCGCTATCACCCGTCCCTTCTGATCACGCCCGTCATATTCACCATCATTTATTTTATTGCGCTGGTCGGTTATCTAAAAACTCTCTCACCCATCACCGATGAAGTGCGCGCGACCTTTGGCGACATGAACACACATTTATCCGAATCACTGGACGGCGTTGAAGTGATGAAAGGCGCCGCACAGGAAGGCTCGGAGGTGGACCGCTTCGTTTCCAATGCCCGCCGCGTGCGCGATGCCTTTGTGCGTCAGGGCGACCTCGAAGGAAGATATATTGCCATGTTGATCCTCGGCATGGCCTACGCGGGCGGACTTGTGCATGCGCTGCTGCTTTTCCGCGCAGGGACAATTGATCTCGGTGCTGTGGTTGGGTACTTCGGCCTCCTGCGTTTGCTGGAATTCCCGACTTTCACTTCGACATGGGCTTACTCCCTGATCTCTTCAGGTTTTTCCAGCTCACGCCGAATTTTGGAACTTATCAACAGTGAGACTTATCTCGACCAGAACGCATCCGGCCTGACCTCGAACATGCGCGGCGAAGTTGAGTTTCGCGGCGTCTCATTTGCCTACCCCAAAAGGCGAGCCTGTTGTTCAGGATATTTCATTCAAAATAAAACAGGGACAGACCGTTGCCATTGTCGGGCAGACCGGCGCGGGGAAAACCTCGCTGGCAAAATTGATCAACCGCACCTATGATGTCACAGCCGGGCAGGTCTTGATCGATGGCGTGGATGCGCGCGAATGGAATCTGGCCGCGCTGCGTTCGCAGATCTCGATTATCGAGCAGGATATCTTTTTGTTCTCGCGCTCCCTGAGCAACAACATCGCCTTCGGCAAACCGGATGCGACCAGGGAAGAGGTCATCGCCGCATCTGTAGCATCGCAGGCGCATGACTTCATTCAGGGCTTTGACCAGCAATATGACACGGTCGTCGGCGAACGCGGCGTGACCCTCTCCGGCGGACAACGCCAGCGCATCGCGCTTGCCCGCGCATTCCTGACCGACCCGCGCATTCTCGTGCTGGATGATTCCACTTCCGCTATCGACTCTGCCACCGAGGACAAAATTCAGCGCGCCATCTCCAACGCTGCGCGTGGACGCACCACCTTTATCATCACACACCGCCTGTCGCAGATCCGCTGGGCAGACCTGATCATCGTCATGCGCAAGGGACGCATCGCCGCCATCGGCACACATGATGAATTGATGAAGACCTCCGAGGCGTATTCAAGAATTTTTAGGGAATAACCCTTTCAACCGCAAAGAGGGCTAAGAAAAGATTAAAAGGGTTTCTTGGCGACCTTCGCGTGCTTAGCGGTAAAACAACTTTTTAGAAAATCGTAAATCCAAAATCAAAAATCGGAAATCAAAATGGGCTTCTTTGCCGGACTAAACGAAGAAAAATACGACCGTCAGTATACCGACCGTGAACTCACGCGGCGCATCGCTGACTTTTTCCGCACACAGGTCACACGGCTTGTGTATTCATCGATCATTATCATCATCCTCGCCTTCATCGGCGCGGCGCTGCCGGTGGTGGTCAGCCGCATGGTGGACTTGCTGCGCGAGGAACCAACTCCGCAGGCGATCGCCCTGGTGGGCGTCACCCTCATGGGAGTTGGAGTCGGCTTGTGGGGACTGAACTGGATTCGGCGGAGTCTGATCGTGCGCGCGGTCGGAGATGTTGTGCTTGACCTGCGCACGCGCGCATTCCGTGCCGCCGCCGAGCATGACCTCTCGTTCTACGATCAATTTTCCTCGGGGCGCATCGTCTCGCGCATCACCTCCGACACGAATGATTTCGGCCAGCTGGTGGTCATTATCACTGACGTTGTTTCTCAAATGATGCAGGCGCTGATCCTTGGCGTGGTGCTGTTCCGCACCGAGTGGCGTTTGTCCCTGCTCTTGCTGGCGTTCATGCCGTTCATTTTTGGCGTGGCGGCCGGCTTCCGCGCATTGGCGCGCATCGTTACCAAGCGCGGCATGAAAGCCATGGCAGATGTGAACGCCGCCATTAAGGAAACCATCAGCGGTATTTCCATCGCGAAAAATTTTCGGCAGGAAGAAAGTATTTTCAAATCGTTCGACGAATCAAATCAGCAGTCCTATCACGTCAACATCCGGCGCGGATTTGTGCTGGCGCTTGTCTTCCCGACGCTCAACGCGCTATCCGGGATTTTCGTCGGCGTGTTGATCTACGCGGGCGGCATGAGTGCGCAGCAGGGTCTGGTCAGCATCGGCGCGTGGTATTTATTTATTATGAGCCTCGACCAATTCTTCTTCCCAGTTCTGAATCTCACTGCGTTCTGGGCGCAGATCCAGTCGGGATTGTCCGCCGCGGAACGTGTCTTCGCGTTGATCGATGCCGACCCCAATGTCCTGCAAACTGAAAAACAGGATGTGCCGCGGCTCAAGGGCGAGATCAAGTTCGAGAATTTTGATTTCAGCTATTCGGATAAGGAACCGATCCTGACGAACTTCAATCTGGTCATACAACCCGGAGAGACTCTCGCCCTGGTGGGGCACACCGGGGCCGGCAAATCATCCATAGCGAAATTGATCGCGCGCTTTTATGAATTTCAAAAAGGGAATTTATTGATCGATGGCCGCGACATCCGTACGTTTGACCTGGGTCAATACCGCCGCCAGCTGGGGATCGTCTCACAAGTGCCATTTTTGTTCTCAGGGACGGTCATTGATAATATTCGTTACGCAGTACCGGGCGTGCCTGAAGAGCAGATGCTCAAGCTCGCCAAAAAGATCGGCGATGGTGAATGGCTTGAAACTCTGCCCGACGGATTGCATACCGAAGTCGGCGAGCGTGGGAACAGGCTCTCGATGGGTCAGCGTCAGCTCGTAGCGTTGATGCGTGTGCTGGTTCAGAATCCGGCCATCTTTATTCTGGATGAAGCCACCGCCAGCATTGATCCATTCACCGAGTGGCAGATCCAGCAAGCGTTGAATCTAATTCTCAAAAATACGACCAGTATCCTGATCGCGCACCGCCTCTCCACGGTCAAAGCCGCGGACCGCATTGTGGTCATGCAAAAAGGCGCCATCATCGAGCAGGGCAGCCATGACGGATTATTGACTCAAGGCGGGCATTATGCCGAATTGTATAATACCTACTTCCGTCATCAAAGCCTTTCTTATATAGAGCAAGTTAAGGATATGGTGGGGAAGTAAAGATTGGCAGGTCTTAAAGTTTGGATCGCATCGATATATGATAAATCCCCTGATGATGTTTTTACATTTTCAGGGGATTTACTTTTTGTTACAAATTTTCTCTTGAAGGGGGTTCCAGCAATTTTGCCAATTGGATCGCGCCTTCATTATCTGTCACTGCCAGCACTTCGTCGCCTTCTTCGAGTACGGAAGTGCCGCGCGGCAGGGTGATCTGCCCGTGACGGATGATGGCTGCGATCACACATTGATCTGGCAAGCCAAGTTTCTTGAGTTCCATGCCGATGGCCTTCGCACCAGGCGGGACTTTCTCCTCCACCACGGCATAACGTCCGCGGCGCAGTTTTAGCAGGGTCATCATATCGCCGAGCGACATTTCCTCCTGGATCAAATGCGCCATTACATCGGCCTGGTTGATGGTCTCGTCAACATGGAAGTTTTTGTCAAACAACCAGGCATTGCGCGGATTATTGATGCGGGCGATCGTGCGCCTGGTCTTGAACATGGTGCGTGCCAGATAGCACAACACCAGATTGGTGGCGTCGTCTTTGGTGCATGCCACAAGGACATTCGCTTTATCCAGTCCCGCCTGCTTTAAAACATTCGGGTCGGTCGCGATGCCTTCATAAATAACTTCCGTGGGGATTTCGTGATGCAAGAGCGCAAGCAACTCACGGCGATGCTCGATCAGGCGCACTTGATGGTTTTGATCCAATAATTGCGCGGCCAGTTGCGCACCGGTCCTGCCGCCGCCAGCAATAAAAACAAACATATTAAGCCTCCGTACCTTCCTGCAAACGTGCCTGCAGGGCTGTTACACCTTCCAATGTCGCGCTGACGGTGAGAATATCACCGCTTTTCAGGATCGATTCGGGGGAAGCCAATTCTGCGCGGCCCGCACGAGTCAGCGCGGCGACAATGATCGTATTTTTGCAGCCATCCAGCAGGGCCGAAACGGAACGATCCTGCCAGTTATCGGGAATGTACATTTCATATAATTCCACTTCACCATTTCCGGCAGAGAAGACCGCGCGGAAGGAGGCGTTGATCAACAATTCCTGCAAACGTTCCGCACCCCAGGCTGTGGAACTGACGATCTGCAAGCCAAATGCTTCAAGCATTTCACGCATAGCAGGATCATAGTTACGAACTAGCACCTGTTTTACCTGAGGATAATGCATGCGAATGGTATGCCCGATGACCGCGTTCATGGTGTCTGAGTTGGTAACAACAGCCACGCCGTCAGCGTGGTCCATATCGGTCCGTTTCAATGTGTCAGCGGAGAGGGCCTCCCCTTCGACCGTGCGGCCATGAAAATCAGAGTGGATGCGGTTGAAGGCGTCTTTGTTGCTGTCTACAACCACCACTTGATACCCATTTTTGTACAGGCGGTAGGCGAGCTCTGCTCCAACCCTTCCGCAACCTATAACAACAAATTTCATTTTTATGCTCCTTATTCCACGCCTTCTTCATGTACATGATAAGGCACGTTTGTGATCACGATACCGTGTTGATTTTTTAGTTGTTCGCGCAAAATATTGGCCGTGTTGGTATGCAGCGCGCCGGTCATGCGGTTGTCAGAAACAAATTCTGGCACCACGATCGTGATCGTTTCGCCGGGCTGTCTCTTTGCTGCGATCTCGGAGATATATCCCAAAATAGGTTCAATAAAGAGCCGATAGGGAGAATCCAGCAAGACCATGCGCACGCCTTCGCCCCAGGTCTCCCACTTTGCGCGGACTTTTTCAGCGTCAGATGGTTCGATCACGACATGTACTGCGGTCACATCGTCGGATAACATGCGCGCGTAGCGAAGCGCAGCCAATGTCCCCTGATGCACGCCGCTGACCGGCAGGATCACACGATGGCGCATGGTGTGTGGAGGAATCACTCCAAAATTATCGAGCGATAGTTTCTTTGCAAGATTATTGTAATGACGGTGAATGAACCAGAAACCTGTGACCAGGCTTGGAATGAGAATCAAAACGACCCACGCGCCGTCCTTGAATTTCGTGATCGCGAAAACCAACATTACGACAGCGGTGCAGATCGCTCCAAATCCATTGACGAGCATTTTTACAGGCCAGTCTTTCACGAAGCGCAGAGTCGAACCGCGTTCCACTTTCTCTTCGTCAGGTCTGAGTTTGCCGATCTTATACCAGCGCAACGCCATGCCGCCTTGTGACAGTGTAAAGGATAAAAACACACCGATGGCATACAAAGGAATAAGGCGAGTCACGCTTGCCTGGAAAATGATCAAGATGATGGATGCGATCAACGCCAAAGCCACGATGCCGCGCGAGTAGACCAGACGGCTTCCACGATAGGTAAGCTGGCGGGGAAGGAATCCATCTTTTGCAACCAGCGCGCCCAATCGCGGAAAATCTGCAAAGGCTGTGTTGGCCGCCATGATCAGGATGACAGTGGTTGCGCCGATCAACATAAGATACAAGGTGCCGCGCCCGCCAAAGATCGTGCGCGCCAATTGCGAGATCACAGTTTCACTTTCCGACGGAACCGCACCGATCATTTTGGTGAGGTATGAAATCCCCAGGAAGAGTGATCCCAGAATCAAAGACATCCAAATCAGGGTGATGCCTGCGTTCTTGCTGCGCGGTTCCTTGAAGGCAGTGATTCCATTTGAGATCGCCTCCACACCTGTCAACGCGGTGGTACCGCTGGCGAATGCATGCAGGATCAGGAATGGTGTCACTGTAGAGATGCCATGCGCGAGAAGTTCAGGCGGGTCAATGACCGTGCCAAGGGTGCCGGCAACAAATAAACGGAAAAGACCGGTTCCTACTGCAATGAACATCAATACTACAAAGAAATAGGTTGGAATGGCAAATGCCGTGCCAGACTCTTTCACGCCGCGCAGGTTCATTAACATGACGAACATGATAAATCCAACCGAGAGTACGACCCGGTAATCATATAGTTCGGGGAAAGCAGACACGATCTGCGCAACCCCGGACGCGATCGAGACTGAAACAGTCAGGATGTAATCCGTAAGCAAGGATGCGCCGGCGATCAGGGCGGGAAACTCTCCGAGATTATCCCGCGCTACGATGTACGCTCCGCCGCCGTCGGGATAGGCATGAATAGTCTGCTCGTAAGAGATCGTGACAATCGCAAGCAATATCACGATCGCAATGGAAATGGGGACCACAATCCCAAACGCCATCGTACCTGCCGCTGCAAGGATGACGAGGATCTCCTGGGTGGCATAAGCGGTGGAGGAAAGCGCATCTGATGCAAAGACCGCGAGCCCCACGGTTTTCCCAATGGTTTGGTGGGATGCATCTGCTGTAGATAAGGGACGACCGATAAACCAGGACCGCCAGTTTTTGGGTGGAACATAATCTGCAGTACGTTCAATAATGGATGTTTGTGAATTGTGTTCGTGATCGATCATAAATAACCAACTTATAGATAAAATAGATGTGCATTGCCCGTTTCAAGGACAAGGCTGGATTATAGTACGAATCCAGTTTTATGCGGGCTTGGAGTCTTTGGGTTGTATCAGGGGAATTTGTAAATAGAAAGTGCTGCCTTTGCCGATCACGCTGTCCACCCAAACACGTCCGCCATGATTGGCTGCGACAGAATGAACGATGGCAAGACCCAACCCAGAGCCATGCTGGGCGCGCGCTTCGCGTTGTTTGCCGCGATAGAATTTTTCGAACAAATGCGGCAAGTCATCCACTGCGATACCGATGCCGGAATCCTCAACCGCAAAAATTAAATAACCAGGCTGGGATGATGCGCGCACGATCACGCGTCCGTCATTGGGGGTGTATTTGATGGCATTTTCTACAAGATTATAGACAGCCTGATGTAAAAGCGCCTGGTCCGCTTCCAGGGCATGGGGCACATCCCTGGCAAGTTCCACGCTCAAGATAATATTCTTTTGTGAAGCCTGCAATTGCAGGGCGCTGGTCACCTGCTCAATGATATCCAGCACGATCACGTTTTCCACTTGAAGCCCAATCCCGATCTCAATGCGCCCCAGATCGAGCAGGTTTTTCACAAGCCGCGACATATTGTCCACCCCTTCTGTGATCTTCTGGACATATCCCTGCTGAGCTTCGTTCAACTCGCCGACCATTCCAAGCATGCTGGCGTATCCGCTGATCAAGGTGAGCGGCGACCGCAGGTCATGGCTGACCGTTGCCACGAATTCCGACTTCATTTTATCCAGTTCTTTGAAGTGGGTTACGTCACGCATGATACAGACGCGCCCGATCTGCCTGCCTTCCACGATCACAGAAGAAGCTGTGGCAAGATAGGTGCGTTTATCTGCCAGCATGATCTCTGTGGATTGTTCCTCGGTCGTGGCGCTCTGTAATAATGCCAGCAAAGGTTTTAGTTTTACAACTTTTTCAGTTTCCTGTCCGCTCGTTCTCTCAGCATTCTGCCCCAGGGCAACTGCTGCGGCGTGATTGGTAAGCAGCAAGCGGTTGCGATGATCGGTCACCAGCACCGGGTCTGTCGTTGAATTAAGGACCGCCTCCAACTGCCGTCGTGACGCTTCCACATTCATGTACAAATGCGCATTCGCAATTGCCAGCGCAGCCTGCCCCGCCAGCGTGGTCACAAAACGCACATCTGAATCAGGGAACACACGCGGTTGATCAAAACCAGCCCACACCACACCATAGTAGCGATTTTCATGACGCAGTGCCACAGCCAGCATGGCCAGCGGTTGCGGCAGATCCGGGTCAAGGTATAACTCTTGAGACTGACTCACCTCCGCTAACACGATCTTTCCCCTGTTTTGGGCAATAGCCAGTATCTGATCATCAAGATGAGTGTACATATCCTGGTTTACACCCAGGGCAAAACGCGAAGGCAATTCGATAAATGTATCTGGCAGGATACTGGGCGACAGGATAACACTCACTGAATTTGCTCCAGTGTTAAGGATCGCTTCCAGAACCGGTTTTACAGAATCCCGCATCTCAAGACTGGACGCCACATCCTGGCTGACACGCAAGAGACTATTGATCTCTTTCAGCCGCTCCTGCAAACTAGAACGCATTTGCTCGAACGCGCGGCGAAGTTGGCCGACCTCATCTTCGCCTTCCAATTGAAGCGGATGATCAAGATCTCCCTCCGCGATTCGGTTGGCTTCGATCGCAAGCCCTTGCAGGGAACCGGTTACCGCCCCCAGACCCACACGCAAAGAGATCATGGCTGCCAACGACAGAAAGATGATCATGAGCGAAAGCGGCATGGCAATATCCAATGCGATCTGCTGCGCCTGCTGCGCGGGAACCGATAATACAACCGCCCAGGGATGTCCGATGACCGGCTGATAATAAACCAATTGGCGGGTACCGTCCGCGGCTGTGTCATCGTAAAAAATCGCCTCGCTATGGCGCTCGTTCTTGAAAATCGTCAGTGGTTGTGAAATTTCTGATGAATAAATAATACGATTATTTTCATCCAGCAAAAGTCCCGTGCCGCCAAGATCACGCATATGATCAATGCTTTCTATGAGCGATAATGTCAGTGGATTGGTCTCCAATGTGGTACGGCCGATCAATACGCGCTGCACTTGCCCGGAAGAATCCAAAATGGCTGCCATAAAAGAAACACGCGAAGTAGCCACCGCTGAATTCGTCGGGATCGAATAGATCTGAGTCAGCACGCCATTGGAAGCCAGAGACATACCAGAGATTTCATCAGGATGCAGTCTTGGGCTTGTTCCATCTATTGTGTTTGGATAGTCCGCCACTAATGTTTTATCGTCCGCGTTCAAAACAAGGAGTTGATCAAAATATGGAAAGGTTTTGATCCGCGACCCGAGAAATGCCCGCAGCTCATCGCCGCCGGTATCCAGTAAGGGTGGTTCAGAAGCTAACTGCACGGCCAGATTCTGGCCGGTTTCAAGGAAGAAAGGCACACTCTGCGCGGCAAAATTCCCTGCGCTGGCAAGACGGTCTGCAAGCATCTCACGCGCTGCACGGCCTGCCACCACCCAATCTCCGATCAACAAGGTCACAAGCAGCAATAAGATAAATGTGCCCGCAGAAAAAATAAATCTTGATCGCAGGCTCTTTTCACCGGGCGATGGCTGCAAAGGTAATTTGCTTCCCCATAGATATGGGACCACCGAAGATAATATTTGAGCCGCCACCCCCGCCACAAGCATCTCAGCGCTGAATGCTAATGCAATAACGCTGGAGTTGCTTATTGCAAGGTCAAGCCTTGCGGTGACAGGCGCGGAAATATCCACACCCCATTGGGTAAATAATGAACTGATGATATGAAAAAAAAGATGTAGGGGAATCAGCAGCAAAACGCCTATAAGCGGCTGTCGAAGCCACCTGTATGCAGCTGTGCGGTATTGCTGACGATTATTGGCGGCAAACCACGCGCCCATCAGCGCAAATTCGAGGATCGAAAAGAAGGAATAAGTATCCCACACGCCGCGCAAAAGGCCGGCAAATGCGCCCAGCACTGCGCCGCCGATCGGGCCAAGCAAACCGCCTCCCAGGATCCAGGGGATGGCGGAAAAAAACATCAGCGCGGAGCCTGTTGCTTCGGCGGGCAGTCCGGGCAACGGTCGGGTTGAAGCGGATGTCAGTCTTAATCCAATGAACAGGCTGGTGATCGGGATCAAAATAAATAAAGCTGTAAAAATTCCCCACTCGCGTCTTGTCCATTCAGGCTGGTATACACGCCATGACGTCAGCGAGTACACCAATGCTCCGAGCAAAAGCACCCAAACAACCCAGCCTGCAAGAGTCGGCGGAGCAGGGAAGGCGATGCCTGCAATGAGCGTAAAAAAGAAATTCATTGTTTTGGATTATAGCCCCAAAATAAATTGGGCGTGTGGCTATAAGACTTTTTGGTTGGTGGAATATGCCCCGCGATATTTTTCAGGAAGGAGATCGGCCAGCGCCTGCATGATCTGCTGCGTCCCTGAATTAACCGCTTCCTGCCGCCCTTCATCCTGTCCGGTCAACTTGAATATTTTTCCAGCTTTGACATGCACCGCTGCGCGACGGAATTTTTTTAGCGCACCATATACGATTTCATTCTCGGTGCCGGTGATCGCAATCGGCAACACCGCCGCGCCTGATTTATACGCAAGGAAAGCCGCGCCGCCACTGCCCTCCTCCAATGCACCGGTGACGGAATACCGACCCTCGGGCGCGATGACAATCACCCGTCCTTCTGCAAACCCTTTCAGCGCGGCGCGCAAGGCTTTTGTATCGGCGCGTCCGCGATGTAGCCAGATCACACCATACCAATCTATTAATTTTCCGAGGATCGGGAGTTCATATAGTTCGATCTTTCCCAGCGCATCCGGCGGGATTGGCAAGGTTGAGATCAAGGCAAGCACATCAGAATCCCCAAGATGATTGATCACCACCAGCGCCGGACCCTGTGCCGGGAAATTCTCCATCCCCTCAACGGTCACATTTAAACAAATTTTTGCCACTAACTTGATCAGGCCGTGCGCGAATTTTCGAAAAATGCGGCGCGCACGCGTCATTTTTGGCAGACGCACCAGGTCTGGTTTCCATACCTCGCTAACCGGTTTGGGAATAGGTTGGTTCATTTATTGAGGAATTGCCTGACCTGCGTAAACGCCGTGATACTCTGCCGGCAGCAGCCCGGCAATATGATGCATGACCAGGTCGGCATTCTTCTGACGCGCTTCCCTGCGCTCGGCGCCTTTTTCTGTGATGGGCGGAAAGAAGATCGGCTTGCCAATCCGCATTTCAATGGGCGGTTTTTCGCCGCGTTTGGCACGCTGCCAGAAATCATCCAGCGTGCCCAGCAAGCCAACCGGCACGACCGGTACTTGCGCATGCTCGATAATGTAACCGATGCCCGGCATGGCTCGGCGCATGGCTGGTTCATGTGAGCGCCCGCCTTCAGGCGCGATCACGAGCGGGCGGCCGGCTTTTAGGATTGCCAGGATATTTTCAAGCAGGGCGCGGTCATATTCGCCGCGATGGACAGGGATGACGCCATACAAAGAAAGCAATGTCCCCTGTCCTTTTTTCTCAAATACATCCGCCGCGCCGATGACTTCAGGTTGCTCCGGCCAAAAGCAGACTGTCAATGGCGGGTCAAAGATGGAAATATGATTCATCGCTATTACATAGGGTTTCCCAAGCGGAACATTCTCGCGTCCCAGAACTTTCACACGCCCAAAAATATTAAATATTGTACGGATGCCAAACCGCAGATAGAGTCGGTGGAATTGAATATGAAGCGGAATGACGTATGGTTTCACTTGATTATTTACACAATGCCAGCACACGCTCGAAGACCTGAGCGGCGTCCATTTTGTCAGAGTCAATAATGACCGCATCATCGGCGGGGCGCAGCGGAGCAACCGCGCGCGTGGAATCGATGCGGTCGCGCTCGATCACTTTCTTGAGGATCTCATCGTAGTCGGCTTTCTCTCCGCGCGCAATGATCTCTTCATAGCGGCGTTTGGCGCGTTCCTCTGCGCTCGCATCCAGATATATTTTTATATCTGCTTCAGGCAGCACAACGGTGCCAATGTCGCGCCCGACCATAACAACCTTGCCGCGCATACCAATCCGCCGTTGATGATCGGATAATGCCTTGCGCACGCCGGCATAGGCGGAGACAACAGACACGTTCGCATCCACATCATCGCCGCGCATATCCCAGGTGACATCTTTTTCACCGATCAGCACGTCACAGGCGCGACCGTCATCTTTTGAAGGAGGTTGGATATCTATTTGGGCATTCTGCGCGAGCTCGGTGATCGCGGCCTCGTTATGCAGGTCCATATCATGCCGAAGCGCGATCCAGGTGATGGCGCGGTACATGATGCCGGTATCAAAAAAAAGATAGCCGAGCGAATCAGCGAGTGTTCTTCCGAGAGTGGATTTGCCCGACGCGGCAGGACCGTCCAGTGCAATGATCGAAATATTTTTTGTCATGTTTAGCCACACAGTCAACAGGATTTTTTATTCAGAAAGTTACGGTGTAATTGACGATCCTAAAAATAGATCATCACGCACCCAAAGGATGATCGTTTCACCAGACTGCGAAACATCACGCAAAGCAGTCCAGCGGACCCAATCCTGGGGCAGGAGATAATTCCAATCGGGAGTTTGCCGCCATGTAAAATCCTGGCCGCGATAGGATGCGGAAAGGAGCGGGTCATCTTGTAAAGGCGTTATAACAAAATCAGGCGAACTGGATATGTCCAGAGTTTCAGCGATAACCACTTGATGGTCGCGCAGAGTCCATTCAAGCGCGGCAGAGTTTACCCCGGCAATGATGACGGGACCGGCGTGATCATTGCCCAAGCCCCATTCAGACATTTCGCCGACGGTTTTTTGCAAAAGATCCGCCTGCATGGGAATGGATGGAGACCACCAAAGTTCCGGATGAGCCAGTCCGCGGAAGCCCGCCGAACCAAGTGCCCCGCCAAATCCAAGCACGCCCAGCGCAAGGGCCAATCCCCAAACTCCGCCGATGCGCGCAGTGCGGATGGACCAGCCAGCTGCGATCAACAGCAGGCTGAAGACCAGCAATAGCAACGCGCCGATCAACAACCAGAAGCGCATAATATATTCACGGGAGTTTGTGGCAACCCAGATCAGCCCTGAAAAATCGAGCCATGCGAAGGCCCATACAAACGCTGTCAAAAAGATCACCCCGAATATTTCAGCGCGTTCATCCTGGAAAATATAAACATTGCGGACAAGTTCCAGGGCGGCCAGCGCGCAGAGCGGAATCAGCGTCCATGCGAGATCGGTCACCTGGCGCGAGGGAAGGAAGACCGCCAGTAATAAAGAAACCAGAAACCAGACGCTCAAGGGAATGATGCGGGCGCTGCCATTTCGCCACCCGCGAATGACGGCGAATAGCGCCAGTAGAAGAGCCAGCGGTTGATAAACGAGCAGGGAAAGGAACACTCTGCCGGCGGACACATCAGACGGGATAAGCCAGCCATTGATAAAGGCTGGGATGGAAGCCAGCGCGGAACTTATCCCATTGGGGGCGATGAAGAAGAGTGTGCCGGCGGTGATGAAAGTGATGATGAGAGAAGTAGTCGAAAGCCGAAAGTCAAAAGTCGGGCGCTGATCCTCAACAACAGGTTGAGCGGGAACGCGCGTCTTTAATCCCTGCATGATCGCCCATGTGATCCCCAGTCCGAGCAGCCCGGCCCAGATGGATGGTCCGCCAAGCAGGGCGAGGGCGGCAAAGACACCTGCCAAACGCGGTTTATTCTGATCGAAGAAGCCCCAGGCGAAGATCAGGAAGGTGATCGCAATGATGGGACTCGCGGCCTGACGGGATAGGGAGATCAAACCCGGGTCGAGGGCAATGAAAAAGGCGAGGAACAAAGCCGGGCGGGGTTTGATCCGCCTCAAAATAAGCGGGGCAAACACTAGCAGGCTGCCTGTCAAAGCGGGAATAAAACGCGCGAGAAAATCTGTCCCGCTGCCATACAGGAAAAAAAGGATCGATGTTGAAAGGATATAAAAAGGGTATGGACTAAGTGCGGGCTTGAGCCCCTGCGCGATGTGCAGGGCTTGCATAGCCGGCGCAGCTTCGGCGTCGGTGAGAGGCATTGCGCCGAGTTGGATGAAGCGCAAGCCGATGGCGAGTAGAAAAGCCAGCGCATACAGCCAGCCTTCGCGTTTGAAGTGTGGGTGGTTCATGGGCGCAATTGTAATCGGTTTACATTGAGTTGATTTAAGAATCGGATTAATTACGGCACTTCGTAGATGACCGTTTCACCCTGCTGGAAAATAGGCTTGAGGTGCACTTGAAATTTCTCTTCGCTGACAGATCTGGATGCGCGTTCAAGAATACCGATATAAATATAACGGATATTATATTTCTGAATAATGATCTGCGCTTCCTCCCAGCGGGCGGTCGCATATAACTTCGAAATATCCTCGCGGCGGGAGCCTTGCGGTGCAAATGTGCCGCGCCACTGGGATTCATGACCGGGCCAGCCAAGCACGGTCTGTAAGCCGGTATGTGTCGAGATGCGCGCATAACCGCTGTATCCATCTCCGACCGCCTCGGCAATCACGCCATTTGGAACGGTTCGCAGGAATTCGATGGCGGCGGCTTCATCGGGATTTTCGCGGACGATGCGGTCAAAATCATCGAGCGTGTATCCATCCGCCGGCTTGAAATCATTTGTCTTGGTCAGCAAACTAAGGGATGGATATAACAAGCCTGAAAAAATAACCAGTCCGATCAAGATACGGAAGGTGATATTCGTCAGGCCGCGCAGGTGGACCAGAAGTACGCTCACACCAAACGCGGCGGCGAGACTCAATAACATCCACGCTTGATAATAGAACTTGAATACTGTATTAATTCGATAGCCAAATTGGTCGCGCAGATAAACGAACTCAGGGGCAAGGATGAGAACGATGCCTAGGGTGAGGATGAGAAGAATAAATTTATTTTCGATTTGCGGTTTTGGATTAACGATTTCGGATTGATCGTTTTCTGTTTCAGGTTTGCGATACCCAACAAACAAAAACGCCAGCGATGGGATCAGCACTGCAAGCAGGGTGATGAGACTTCCGATATAAGTTAATCTGCGCAGGGAAGTGGCGCTGATGAATTGAGCGGCGGTCATGCCTTGTGAGCTTAAAAAGTTCAGGACAAAATCCTTTTCAACGAAAGAACCGATCCAGCCGAGAGAGAAGGTAAGAAATAAAAGGAGAAAAGTGAAACCAAGCCCGAGTGAAAAACCGAGCTTCCAGTTGGGTTTGATTTTTGGATCAACAAACAGATAGATCAAATAGCCAAAAATGGGAAACAGTAGTGTGCCCCACATGACCCATAAGTGCATTCCGCGAGTGGGATACATGAAGTTGGGCAACAAGCC
Organism: Candidatus Villigracilis saccharophilus; assembly: GCF_016711665.1. Classification (NCBI taxonomy): domain Bacteria; kingdom Bacillati; phylum Chloroflexota; class Anaerolineae; order Anaerolineales; family Candidatus Villigracilaceae; genus Candidatus Villigracilis; species Candidatus Villigracilis saccharophilus. The sequence goes on along the minus strand of NZ_JADJSO010000082.1, from coordinate 87,717 downwards.
GCCTGCCTGGGATGAAAATCCCAAATAAAACGGAAAGTATAAGAGGATGGAAATAATTCCAAGCGGTATGGCAAACAGGAAAAGATCTTCAATTCGATCCCAGCGCCAGCCGTCTTCATTGGCACGCCAGAAAATATATGCGGCAATGATCAGCGTGGCACCGACGAGAATATCCCAGGTATTTAGAAATGCAAGTCCGCCAATGACAAGCGCGGAAAATAAAAAGCCTAGGATATTGATGTGCAGACGTGCTCCAAAAAAGTTTATCGCGCCGCGAAACCCGCCAAGATAAAGATTCAGCGCAACGGCAATGGCAAGCAAGCTAAATGGAATAGCCAGCACATGCGGATGCAGGTCACCAAGCAGGAAGGAAAAAAATGGAAATTCATCAATGACTTCGCGAAATCCGCCCACCATGTCGTAATCTTGAATGACACGTGAAGCCCGCCACCACCATAGATAACGGTCTGGCTGCCATTGAAACGGGAAGAATGGCGGCTGTGAGAGTTCCTTCATATCCAGCCATTTCCAGAATGAGCTGGAATACTCACCACTGGAATCTTTCACCCAGAACAATCCGCGGCGATGCAGGACTTCGAGCAAGGCTTCAAAGTTGGAGACGAGGAGCAGGAAGAGCGGAGCAAGGAGGGCCAGAAAGTGGACAGTGGGCAGTGGGCGGTGCGCAGTATCGTCTAGAGTCTGTGGTCTGCGGTCTCTCCTCGAAAGCAGATTATATAAAATCCCGTATGAGCCAATTGCGCCGAGGGCGAAGATGAGCGAAGTCATCAGGTTATGCGCCATACTGCCGGGAATACCGGAAACGCGCGCGAGCATGGCGGTCATGACATAGCCGAAGTAATAGTATGAAATGGCATAACCGGAGAGCCACGGGTCGTGTGGAGGAAACGTTGGCGAACGCAAAATCCCATTGATGAACGCCAGTTCCATTGGCTTCTCCGTGCTGGTCAATTCCGGGTTGGCAGAGCGGACAAAAGCCAGGAATGCGAAAGCGACAAAGAATAAAATTTCAGTTGTGAGGACGAGTGGAAGATTGGATTTTAAGAAGTTTACGGTTTCAGATTTACGATTTGCGAGTGACCAAATGCTTAATCCGATGATGAATGCGAGAGCCAGAAGAATTCCGCCCATGTCATTTTGCGCGACGCCGAGCGAGGCAAGCAGCCAGAAAACATATCCCCAGATCAGCAGACCTGCTGCGCGCGACAGGGTGTAGCCTCTGTCTGCCAGCGCGGGGAAAAGCGTGTACGCGAGCGGAAAGGTCAGCCAGCCAAGGAGCGTGAGGAAAATATACCAGACGAAGAATGCGGTCATGTATCAGTGATCAGTGGTTAGTGATCAGTGTTCAGTAATGTTGACGGCAGGGAAAATATTCCCGAAGCAGGATCAGGCTCAAAGTCCAGAACGGAAGCGACTGCTGTTAAGTTGATCGGGCCGAAGATGTGCGGGAATTTATCGGAGTCGGAAATGCCCGGGGCGGGAGATCCCGCAGGCGGTTCCCATTTAAGCTCGGGCTTGAGTTGTGATTCGTCGAGCTTTAACAACACGAGATCATTTCGTCCGCGATAAAAAGCATTCGCAACGTGCAGGACTTGCTTTTCAGTGGAACAATGAATGAAGCCTTCGGTTTGCAGACTTGGTGCGATGTATTCACCGCGAACTTGCGCTTCGTTCCATTCGGCGCGTGATGTAATGTGCAGGATCATGGCAGGACCTCGTAGATGGTTGTATTTTTATCCTGGTAAACAGCTTTCCAATATTTACCTTCGAATGTCTTGAACTTGAAAAGACCATCCTGTGAAAGTTCAATGGGCGGATAAATATTGCGTTCAAGCTGCCCAACGATAATATATTTGACCTGATATTTTTTCAGGAACGCGAGAGACCACTCAACATCTGATGTCATGTAGAACCTGGCGATCTCGTCAATACGGTCTGAGATCAGGTTGGGCGCAATGAGCGCGCGCTGCTGGCGTTGATGGAAATTCCAGCCGATCACGCCGGGCAGACCTGTGTAGATCGTGAAGCGGGTACACCAGCGATATTCGGAACAATTGGCTTCGACCAGTACAGGCGAGCCCTGCACATTATCCTGCATCCAGCGGATGGCGCGATAGTCTTCGCTCAGGTCCATCATGTTGACATCCCAATGCTGGGAATAGTTCATGAAATTCATGCTGTCCAAAGAATGCGGCGCGGTCGGAGTCATGCGGTCGCTGATCTTGTCGGATGTGGCTGTGATCGTGAACAGGAATGCGCCCGCGAGGAGTACATAAAGCCCGCTCTGATAGATCGTGCGCCAGCGCAAATTCCAGAAGGGAAATACATTGTACAGCCAGCCAAAAGCCGCCGCCGCGCTGACCGAGAACAGCATCCAGACCTGCATGTAAAGTTTGAAGATCGTGTTCATGCGTCCCAGGTCGCCGCGCAAAGCGATCACTTCGACTGCCATGGTCAAAGCGAGACCCGTCCCGATCATCAGCAGGACGCCGCGCTTTACGCCGGGCATGTTCGGGCGCAGCAGCAGAATCCCAGCCCAAACCGCGAGCGGTAACGCGAGCCAGGCGATGCGCGCGCCTTTGATCACAAAGAACGCCAGCAAAGCCACGATCACTGCCAGCCCGATCTCAATGAATAATGAATAGGGATTTATTTTTCTGAGATGTGAAACGGGTGTGGACGCCATCCATTCACGAGTTTCCCAAACCAGCCACGCGGTGATGATAAAGAGGAACAATCCCCACTGCGTGAAGTAGGATGAGAAAGGTGTGTGCGTAGCCGTCCACGGGTCAATGCTGTTATATGCCTGGCTGTACCAGACATTGAACGGCAAATACATCAACGCGCCGAGCGCATATAAAACAACAACCGCACCGATGGATAAAATCGCACGTCCAAGCCAGTCTGGAAGTTTGAACCAACCCTTCCATTCAAAATGGCGGTTAATGGCATAGATCACAGCCAGCGCGGTGAAGGGGAAGAATGTATATAAATCCCAGGTATTGGTGGGCTTCAACGCGCCGATCATCAACGCGCCGATGCCGAAAGCGGCGACCCATTCCGCGCGGCTCATTTGCGCGCGTGATTTAATAAAGGAAACCGCCCAGGCGATAATGAACAAGGTCAATGGCATGACCAGCATATGCGCGTGCAGGTCGCTGTATAGGAATGTGAACAAGGGAAATTCTGTGATCTCATTGCCCGGCCCCGGCGGAATGACGCGGCTGGGATTCCAATACCATTCTCCGCGCCCGATCGGCAGCAGCGCGTCGCCGGCCAGCATCGTGATGCCCTGGAAGGCCCAGACCCATCTTTGCCAGAGCGATGCGTCCGCCAGGATCGTTCCGCCCGGCATGGCCATGCGCTGGAATGCCTGGAACACCAGCTGGAGCGTACCGAGATTCCCGATCAGGACCGCCATCACAGAAGCCGCCAGACCAGAGATCAAAGCAGAAGGCTGGTCTGAATCTTCATCGGTTACCACCAGTGAATAAGCGACAGTGAACGCGCCCATCGCGACCAGTGCGTACCAGGTCGGCAAAATAAAGTTGTATCCAATCGATGGAACGATGCCAAGCAATTTCAACGGCGTGGCAGCCAGTACAAATCCGTAATAGTAGTAATTGATGTAGCCGCCCGCGAACCACGGGTCATAGGGCGGGAAACTCGTGCTCTTCAACACCGCGTTAAAGTATGAAAAATCCATCGGCCGCTCGCCGCCCTTGGCGGGATGCCACAGGTCTGAATTGCCGAGCCGAATAAGCAGATCGATCAGGAAGAAGATGAGAAAAAGGACTTCGACCATGACGAAGAATCTGCGCTGTGAATTCCACTCCGCTTTGAACTGTTGTCTGCGCATCAATCCCAGGCTGATACCTGCCGCGGCGATAATGGCAAACGCCACGCTGATCGTGACTCGCGTATACGGCACGCCGACCGAGCCGCCCATCCAGGATATCCATGCCAGCAATGCCAGCCCCACGATGCGGCTTAATGGATACGCATACTGACGAAGGCCCGGTAAAGCCAGTCGCGCGATCGGGTAGGCAGACAGTCCCAATACAAAAATGAATCCATACCAAAGCAGGATGCCAAGGATCGGATATTTATTTTGCAGCCAATCGTAATCAAATAACTGTGACCAGGTGCCGCCCGCGCGTTGCTGGGCAAGGCGTGGTTCGGGCAGCATCAAATCCTTGTATTCATAAGTGCCAGCCTGCTTTGGGGTGAGATGAATGACATTGGTCAGATCCACCGAGCCAAGCACCGCCTGCACTTTTGCAGAACTAAAGTCCCCCGCTTTTTTAAAGATCAACACTTTGGGATGATCGTAAAACGTGAACGCTTCTTCCGCCGCTTGATCGTTGATGACCAACGGTCCAAGCGTCGGATACGATTCAAAGACCGCCACCAGTTCAAACCCAAGATTGCCCTGATATTGCCCAGGCTGTGCAACACGGTAACACTTGATGATATTTTCAGATTCCGGACAGCCGATCAATTCACGATAATATTTTGTCGTCAGCGGATAGCGTTCCGGCAGGCGTGTGATCTGCGCGTACTGGTGATTGGTCGGGATGAAGATGTAGTCCGTTTGATTCAACGTATCGATGAAGCGGGTCAGCTTATCTGCATTGTCGTCCCAATAGACTTGCAGATTCAGGTCGCCGCGATACATGCCGCCAAATGGATCGTACCCGTCAATACGGAAGGGCAGTCCCCAGTCGTAATCCGTTTCGTTGGCGATCGCTGAACCGGTCAGGATCAAAGTTTCGCCAAATGTTTCAAGACTCATCGCATAGGACGTGTCCGCTGTGACCGGGATGGGCTTGTCAAAAACAAAGGATACCGAAGAACCGCGCGGGTCTTTTGACTCGGCTGGGTCAAGTCTGGCGGAGGCACTCGCAAATATATTGCCCGGATCATCCGCCGCTGAAATTGAAATCTGGAGGGTCGCAGGGGAAGCGGCTGTATCGATCGCATGAGCGAGAGTCACGCCGCTCAACGTCCCATCATGCCTGGGGACAATGATGGTCGTGTACGGAACACCTGTCTGGATCAAACCACCTGACGGGAAGGTCAATGGTTGATTGACCTTCCTGCCGTCGTTTGTTTGGATCTGCAGATTGATCGGGCCCGGTATGTTTTCAAAGATCCAGCGCGAGGCAGCCATGCGTGTTTCAGGACGCAGATAAATGCTTTGGAAGGCGAAGGCCCAGATAGCGGTGAGGATAAGAACGACAGTACCAACGAAAGCAGCGACGATGGACCACTGACGGTTGACCGTTTGGTTCACGGTTTGTTGTCCATCGTCAACGGTCTTCTTAAAACCCACCAGCTCAAAAATAAACCAGGCCGCCATCATTGCCAAAAGCGGATAGACCGGCAGTTGATAACGCATGGTGGGATTGAACTGCATGGATTGCCAGCCAAAGTAGAATGCGGTCCAGCCCCATAGCAGGAGATGTTTCCATTCGCCTTTGATGATCCGCCAGCCCATCAGCAGGAATCCCGCCCACGCCAGAATGCCAAGCGGAAGCCCCAGCCCCCAAACTGTTAAATTCGTGAATGAATATAAATGCGTGCGGCGCGCCCACTGCAAATTCCAGGGGAGGTCAGATTCTCCCGTCGCCTGCGCGCGCTGTTCGCTGATATTTGCAACCCATTGTGGATTAAGTCCAAGCCCGCTAAAGGCATAAGGCTGAAAGATACGGAAGGAAACGAGCGTGGCGATCCCGCCGGCCATCAAACAGATCACGATGAATTTAAAGGCTTCACCGCTGATGGATTTTTTGCCGGCTAGATAGCGCACAATGAAAGCGCCCGGCAGCGCGATCGCCAGCGCAGCCGCGTTGATCTTTGAAGCCATCGCCATGCCCAGCGCAACCCCAAAACCGATACTGAGCCAGAAGAGCGGATCGCGAATAATGGATGATATGGAAAGCGGACTTTGCGTTTCTCCATCCGCCGCGCTTGCTTTGCGGCTAATGATCCCGACCGCAAAATATATTGCCAGGAACATGAACAAATTGACAAACAGGTCTGATGTAAAAAAATGCGATTGCTGGATCTGCATCACGGTAAAAGAAGAGAATGCAGAAGCGATCAACCCAACCCGTTGACCGTATAATTTTGAAACGAAAAGATAAAGCAAAACTATGGTGAACAGATCCGCCAGCGCGGAGAATTGTCTCGCAAAGAATTTAGAGTTCCCAATATCTGCATTGTCAGTCAGTTCGACCGCGTAGCGTACCAGGGTCATCGGCAGGTTGCCGTATACAAAAAATGCCTGCCCGCGATTGTATGGATTCAGCGTCGAATTCGCCGTGTCGAAATATTCCCCGATACTTAATAAGCGCTTCTGTTCCGGCGGACAGGCATCCACCGGAATGGACGCATCTTCACAGGCGTGCGCCCGCAAATTATCCAGCACACCGGTCAGGAATAATTCATCCGGGTGCTGGTGATAGCCCTCGCCCCAATTCACGCCGCTTAAACGCAAATATCCCGCCAACAGCAGGACGAGAATAAAAAGCAGATCGTAGATCCACGTACGTTTTCCGTTCATAGTTTTCCATGCCATTGTAAGGTGCACACTTCCGCTGAAGCGGTCTCCTCATAAAAAAAGGATTGCTTCGCGCAGTACGCTCGCAATGACATTATCTCTCCACAAAAAACATCATAAAATCCTTGCCCGCGAACGTCGAAGTATAGCGGGTCAACGCCCCATCCGGATAGAGTTCTTTAAGAGCATTCTCAGTTTGCAGATCCTCAGGCCAAAAGATGAACATCTTTGGCGCAGGCAGGTTGACCGTCTGTGAAAAATTCTCGGGCCAGAGCGCGAAATCCCGGTTCGGAATACCGGCCCAAACGCCCGGCAGACGCGTATCCACCCAATATGGGAATGGCACGATCCAGAATGTATCCGCCTGTCCATCGGTATCGCGGAAGTCGCTGATCACCTGTCCCATCTCAGAGGTGTTCCAGGCGCCCGCCCTGAAGTTCCTGTCGAATTGATTAAAGACGATATCGTAATTCTGTAGGGCGGATGTGGCCAGTAAAACGCCGGTCAACCCGTATGCAATGAAGAGCCGTCTCGCGATTTTTCCATTGCTCAAGCCTGCCACCAGTCCGTCAAGCGCAAGCGCGCTGGTAAGGATTGCTGCTATTGCGCCTCCGCCTGCGCGGTTCAATGCAGGATTTTCACCTGGGAATGCCAATGACAGAATCGACGGCATCAGCAGCATGGGAATTGAAACCAGCAAGAGCATGTCGCGCCAGTCCCGTTGACGGGCATACCGCACGATCAACAAGACCACCCCGATCACGAACAAGGCGCCGGTCACAATATCCAGAGCGGGACGGTGAGGCATTGAATTTACCCAGATCTCACCGTCGTCCCAATTGAACATCAACAAGGCGTGGTATAGATTTGAGAGGAAGATCTGCAGGAAAGGTCCGGGCAGAGGCGTGCTAAGCCCGGTCACTTGAGAGATGCCGGTTAAACGGGAAATCGCTCTTTCGCCAAAATACTCCGGAAACTCGATCCAATAACGCAGGAGGGGCAGGAAGACAAAGGCCGAAGTGATGACAATGATCCCCAGCCACATGACCGCCTGTTCCCGATTTCCTTTTGACTGGCCATGTAAAAAATAAATGATAAAGGCGGCCACTACCAGGATCGGCACAATGCGGAACGGACTGTATCCGTGCAGGCCAAGCCCGAGGAAAATGCCGGAGAAGATGAAATCGTTTCGGTTGCGGGTCCGCAGGCCGCGGATCAGGTAAAGAAGCGTCGGCGCGGCGAAGAGCGGATATAAGGGGAAGCGCAATCCAATACGGGAGATCACGTTCGGCCAGTAGGCGATCCCAAAAAGAAATAGCGCGAACAGCCCAACACGCTCATTGCCGAATTCCTTTCCCAGCAGGTAAATATAGGGGAGTGTCAGAATCCCGAGCAAGGCTGTGCCAAGTTTGAGACTTAAATAAGAAAGCCCGGTGCCAAAAAGGTTGGCAACCAGGACTGTCCAGTACATTTGTAAGGCTTCACGGCCTGTGTTGCGTGGAAAGAAGATTTTGTAATCGCCCTGCGTGATCTCGTAGACATCCAGTATTTTTTCGGCGTGGTCGCTGAATGGTTCCACGGGAATCGAATCGGTGCGATAGAGACGGAAGAAGACCGCGACGGCAAATACGCCGACCATGATCACACTCCGGATCAACTTCCTTCTGCGTTCATCCGTATTTGATCCTGTTGTGATCTTTGGGTTCTTCAACCACAGACTGTAAACCAGGAAACCAAGCGACGAAACCCACAATGTGATATTGATAATGTCGAATTTGCCACCGCCAAAGCTGAAAAATGCCATTAACGCAATAACGATGGAAACAATAAATGCGGCGGTACGCGTGGTCAGCGGTTCGGGCATTTGCATGAAGGCGGGAAGTGCGGGCAAATGCCATTCATCCTTGACAGCCGCCCAGATCACAAATCCGACCGCGAAAATATAAAGCGCGACGCCAAGATTGGGCTGGCCATGCATCGACTCAAGTGAGAACTGTCCCGCAAGCGCGAGAAAAAGCGCCAGCACCGACCGCCAGGGAAAATAAGCGGCGCGTGCAGGCTCCTCAGGTTTTGATTCTTCGATCGCATAAGCCGCATCAGCAGCGAGGGAACGATTGAGTTCATCGCGGCGGCGCGCATCCCATAAGGAACGGATGAAATTAAAGAACGAAGCCCAGTCTTTGGTGACGGATTTATATAGGTCAAGAACGGTGGGTTCCTGAAGATCTTTATTCTGCAATTCTGGATTTGGCAATTGGGAATCGTTGCTCATTCAAGCATGCTCTTTATTTTTTTCTCGCCACCACAATGATACTTTCCCCCCACGTCATCGGGAGAAACACGAAGCCTGTGACAGCCTGGATCCCGCCCAATGATCCGAAAAATAATTTCTGTAATTGCTTTGGAACAAAACGAATATAGGGTACATCCCAGAAGCCGTCTGAAAAGACGCGGATCAATTCGAAGTTCGCGTTTTGGATCAGACTCAACCATTCAGATGGTTCCTTCAATGAAATATGGGTCGGGTCCTGATACCCTATCCACCTGTTACCCTTCCACGGTTTTAGCATGGAACCAAGGTTCGGCGTGGCAAGGATCAGGGTTCCACCGCTCGCGGTGATTCGACCAATTTCATTGATGGCTTTTTCGGGGTCTGGCAGGTGCTCCACAATATGCTTGATGATGACCACATTGAAAGCGCCGTTCTCAAATGGCAGTTCCTGCGCGGATGCGGTTTGCAAAGATGATTTATTTACAACTGCTTTGGATTGTTTCACCGCCCAATGGTTCAAGTCCATACCGACCGTTTCAAACGTATCTTCGAGCTGGGCAACCAGATGCCCCATACCTGATCCCACCTCAAGCAGGCGCGCTCCGCGTTGGCCGTATCTGCGCGCGAGCATGGCAAAGAAGCGGTTAGACCACCAATACATGCTGTATTTGGCAAAGGTAATGTCTGCGTAGGTGTGCGTGGAGAAATATTTTTCGTCGAATGACATGGGTTAGACAGTGGACAGTAGACAGTGGACAGTGACAGCGCGGTCAACGGTCTGTTGTCTAGGGTCTCTTTTTAGCTATATAAAACGTAAATGTCCCATTGGCCGTTGGTTCCGGCGACGCGTATTTTTTGACAAAACTCTTCGTGAGCGCCAGATTCCATTCAGTGCGTGAGATGATCCACCTGCCGGTTAAGACCCGCGCAACCACAGAGGGGATGCCAAAATAATGTCCCCATTCTAACACGCGCATCGAGGCGGGCGAAAAATAATGCCACCAGCGTTCCAGTTTGAATCCAGCCCGTTCAAGGCGCTGTTCCCAAACATGCGGCTCGTCCGCGTGAGAAACGCGCGAAATCCTGCGGAACCATTCGGTATAGCCTTTGCCCAAAACCTTTGAAATGGACAGTTCACTCAAGTACCTTGTATTCGGTACACAGAAATAGAAGGGCGCGTTGGGTTTGAGAACACGCGCGGTCTCCTTCAACACATCATCGATGTGCGGGATGTGTTCCAAAACTGAATTGCTGATCGCGCTGGAAAAGTGATTCGATGGAAAAGGCGAGCGCGCGCCATCAGCTTCCACCAGGGATTTATACGCGTTGTACTTTTTCGCTTCGCGCATGGAGAACCGCCACGGGTCAAGCCCCACATCCAGTTTTTGATCGAAGGTCAGGGAGGCAAAATGACCGTCGCCGCAGCCGACATCATAAACCGGCGCAGGGAGAGGCAGGTCTTGATAATATTCACTCTCTATCGCGCGCAAAAACGCGCGGAAGTAAGGCAGGTCGCGCAATTGCAGGTAAAGGAAATCTTTTTTCGAGCCCATCTATTTAGTCTCGGCGGAAGGTTTGATGATCCAATAGGCCAGTGAGCCGATCACTGGAATGGCGCAAATAATGAGAACCCATATTCCAAGTGGCACGCCGCTTAAATTTTTCTTTCTAAGGTCAAGCAGCGAAATGAGAGGAAGCCCGAACAATAGAATTATTGGAAGTAACTGAACAATAAGCAGGCCAGTATTAATACCGAGTGGTTCCATGTTTATTTCCCCTTCTTCATCAATCGAGCAAATAATTTTTCATATTCCTGCGCGATCGAGTCAGGGTCATAGGATTTCTTAATTGCTTCAATGTCGCCGCGATATTTGAGCGGATCATCCAATACGCTCAAAATTGATTCTGCCAGGGAAGCAGAATCACCAATTTGAGAGACGACTCCCATGCCGTGCATTTGGACTGGTCTCCGCACTCCGGGCAGCGCAGACGGCACACTGGGTACGCCGTTCATCATCGCTTCGATCTGAACGAGTCCGAAGGCTTCAGTGGAGTTGAGCGAAGGCACGGTCAGCACATCGAGGTTTGGATAGAAGGCTGCCATTTGAATGGGATCTAGATTGCCGAGGAATGTCCAATGTCCCTGCTGTTCATACTCGTGGATACGCGGTGTGAGCCTGTCTGAGTAGGCTTGTTCGCCCATCACGTTTTGATATGTTCCGGCAAACAGGACCTGCGCTTTCGGATATGTTTTTAGAATGGCGGGCAGTGCGTCGAGTAGAACTTCCACGCCCTTTTCAGCGGCGAGACGGGCGGCCATGCCGATGACCGGTCTGCGTTCGTCAATGTGATGCTCGCGCGCGAAAGCAGAAATAGCTTCAGGTGTAGGAACAGGCAGTTCAACCGGAGGCAGGATCGGGGTCAGCTTTGATGCGTAGCGCGAGAGGTAGGGCGAGTTGTCGGCATAGTCCTGTGTGTAAGTCACAATATGATTTGCCAAACGTCCCGCCATATTATTTTGAAAATCCAGCACAAAATTAACAAGGCGATTGAACGTTCCGACCGGAAGCTGCACATCACAGTGATAGGTGAGCACGGCAGGTTTGCCAAACAGGCGGGCGCGGAAGGCAACACCGGGCGCGTCGAATTGCGGCAGGTGCATCTGGACTACATCATGCCGGGCGACAAGTTTTGTGGCGACCCAGCCAAAGGTCGGGGCGATCACACCCTTGCTGATACGTGCCGCGACCGGAACACGGATCACCTTTACGCCATCCATCATCTCTTCAAGCGCAAGGGAAGGGTCGTATTGCGTGGTCATCACGGTCACTTGATGGCCGCGTTTGACGAAGGCGCGCGCAAGGCGCTCAGCGTAAATGGTCAGTCCGCTCGTGTGCGGACGATAGTAGGTAAGAACGGTTAGGATTTTCATAAAGCGGAAAGATTATACCCCAGGGAAAACAAGCGTCTTGCGGATGGCCTGCGGATAACTTTGTGGTTTAATAGGGTTAAGTATTTCAAGACAAATAAATTTCAAAAGGAAAAGAACATGGCGACTAAAAAGACCGATCAACCCCTGAGCAGCAAGGAAAAAGAAATGGAAATCATTGAGAATTGGAGGCTGTTGTTTAAGTGGCTCTTTATTTTTGGCGCGCTTACCGCAGGTGTAACCTATGCACTCTCGCCAGATGAAGGAATTTACCAGCCTGATGCGTTGGTATGGACGTTGATGTTGATCGGCGTTTTTGTGGGTATCTTTTATTTTAACTCGGATGACGTTATCAACATCGGTCTGCGCTATCTTATTTTTGGTACGGTTGTTGGCGCAGTGGAGAATTTTTATGTTGTCGGTATCCATATCACCAATTTTTTGCTGGGAGTCCGTCTATATCTCGGACCGATTGTTTTGACAGTGGTGCTGGTGTATTTCGTAAAGAAGTATTTTTTGAACAAGTAGACAAATAAAGTGATAAGACCTGACAGATTTTCAGGGTTTGGTTTCAAACTCGAATCATTGTGTGCGCACGATGATTGATCAGTATGGACCATAATGAAATTTGTCAGGTCTTCAGCAAGTTAGCGGGGAAACGCTGCTCCAAACATTAACGAAACTCAAATTTTCCATCCAATCTCCCATGCTATAATCCCTTCCTTGAAAGGGAACTTATGCTTAAAAACTTTGTAAAATTATTTAGTGGCGACCCCACAAAAAAGACAGTTGATCAATTTGCCGGCCTTGTGGTCAAGGTCAATGCGCTTGAAGCGGAATATGAGGCATTAAGCGATGAGGCTCTGCGCGCCAAAACGGATGAATTCAAGGCGCGGGTGGCGAAAGCCATTGATGGAGTGCTTGACGAGAAGGATCGCAAAAAGTTCGAGCAGGATGCATTGGGTGAGATCATGCCCGAGGCATTTGCCGCTGTACGTGAGGCTTCTAAACGCACGATCGGCCTGCGTCATTACGATGTGCAGGTCATCGGCGGCGCGGCGCTGCACAGCGGACAGATCGCGGAGATGCGCACAGGCGAGGGCAAGACCCTTGTTTCGACCATGCCTGTCTACCTCAACACACTGACCGGGCGCGGCGTTCATTTAATTACAGTCAATGATTATTTGGCGCGGCGTGATGCGCGCTGGATGGCTCCCATTTTTAACATGCTCGGCGTCTCGGTCGGAGTTCTGCAAATGGCGGCCGCCACCGAGAACGGCAAGAAAGCCTTCATGGTGGATTTCGAGCGCGAGTCGCCGCATGAAGACCAGCATCATCTTCGTCTCGTGGATCGCGTCGAAGCGTATAGCGCGGATGTCACTTACGGCACGAACTCTGAATTCGGTTTCGATTATCTGCGCGATAACATGGCCATGCGCATGGACCAGCGTGTCCAGCGCGGACATTACTACGCCATCGTCGATGAAGTTGACAACGTGTTGATTGATGAAGCGCGCACGCCGCTCATCATCTCCGGCCCTGCTTCTGGTGACCTGGAATGGTACGGCAGGATGGCGCAGGTCGTAAAACAACTTCGCTCCGAAGATTATGAAGTCAATGAAAAAGACCGCAACGTCTCTTTGACCGAAGTCGGCATCAGCCACGTTGAATCCATTTTGGGCACGACCCTGCTCGACCCGGACAGACCCGAAGATCTCACTCCCGAGCAGGCGCGCCTGACCGGTTATCTTGAACAGGCTTTACGCGCGCAATTCCTCTTTATCCGCAACAAGGAATATTTGGTGCAGGGCGGCAAGGTGGTCATCGTGGATGAATTCACCGGGCGACAGATGCCGGGCCGCCGCTGGAGCGATGGCCTGCATCAGGCTGTGGAAGCAAAAGAAGGTGTGAAGGTTGAGCCGGAGAACGTCACCTACGCCACCATCACACTGCAAAATTATTTCCGCATGTATCAAAAACTGGCGGGCATGACCGGTACCGCGCTGACCGAAGCCGAGGAATTCAACAAGATCTATAAACTTGAGGTCGCGCCCGTCCCGCCGAATCTGGAATATCAATCCTTCGGCAAAGGCGCTGTGCTGACCGAGATCAAAACAAAGGACGACGAAGGCTACGCCTATTCATATTTTGCGCGCGCAGGCGAAACCACACCGCTCTTCTATAAAAGAAAAGATTTCCCTGATGTGATCTATCGCACCGTCGAAGCCAAACTGCGCGCCATCGCGACCGAGATCGTCCGCTACAACGCGCTCGGCAAACCGATGCTGGTGGGCACCACTTCGGTCGAATCGTCCGACCAGCTCTCGGGTCGGCTCAAGGCCGAACCTGTCCGCCGCTTGCTGCAAGTGACTCTGGTGCGGGATGCTTTCATTAAAGCCAGCAAGAAGGAAGAGGATGGACGCCTGATTCCTGAACTCGCGCCATTCAATGAACCGCTTGAAAAGATCACGCCGGATGCGATGCGCAAATTCATCCAGCCGTTTGGCGTCACCAATATCAATCCCGAAGAACCCGCGAACTTAAAGACTTTGCTTGAACTGCTGTTCCTGCCTGAAAGCGCAGGTCCGCGCCTGAAGGCGATCATTCAGGGCGGAGTGTCGCATCTCGTCTTGAACGCGCGCAAGCATACCGAAGAGTCGCAGATCATTGCCGGCGCGGGCGCGTTCGGAGCGGTGACCATCGCCACGAACATGGCCGGCCGCGGTGTTGATATTAAACTCGGCGGCGAAGTGGCGGAGGAAGTTATCTCGGCTGCGAATCGTGTGCTTCGAAAAGCGGGATACGAAGATCCGTTTGATATGACTCTCGAAGAGCGCCGTCAGGCTTTGCTGAAAGTTGATCCTGTCAACTTTGGCATTTATGACGCTGAAGTAAAACTATTCCTGCAATATTTCGAGGATATGGAAAGAGTCAAAGAGTTGGGCGGATTGCACGTGATCGGCTCGGAACGTCACGAAGCACGCCGTATTGATAATCAGCTGCGTGGACGCGCTGCCCGTCAGGGTGACCCGGGCTCGTCGCGTTTTTATCTTTCATTGCAAGATGACCTGATGCGCCTGTTTGGCGGCGAGCAGGTCAGCGGGTTAATGGAACGTCTTAAAGTGGATGACTCGCTTCCATTGGAAGTGCGTCTTGTGAGCAATATTATTGAAAGTTCGCAGACCCGCGTGGAAGGCGCGAACTTTGACGTCCGTAAACATTTGCTTGAATATGACGATGTGCTGAACAAACAACGTTCGCAGATCTACGGCCAGCGCGACCTCATCTTCCAGAAGGAAGACTTGAGCGAAGACATCGCCGAGATGCTTCAAAACGAAGTGACCAAGCGCGTTGAAATGGGCATCGCCGATGAGGAAGGCCCGTGGAAATTGATCGCGTGGCTCGAACAGGTCCAGCCGCCATTTGACGCGGCTGCAGGAATATTCCCATCCTATGGGTTCAAGTTGATCCTCAACGAGATCAAGAGCGACGATGCGCAGCGTTCGATGTTAAACATCATCGCGCGTGCCATCGAAGCCGAGGAAGCGCATACCTTGCGCGCCATCGAAGCGCTCGTTGAGAAAACGCGTGAATCCTTCGAGGCGCAGACTGCCGAGCGTGAGGATGCCCTTGATGCGTATTTCCAGGGCTTGCGTGATCTTGAAGAACAGCCACGCCCGCAGAAGATATTGGAAGAAGTCAATTCGCTGGTGCATTTGCAGCTTCGCTTTAATAATGAGATCAACCGCGCGCTGGCAGATGACCCGGAAAGCGCGAAGGAAGATATCCAAGACCTGGTTTCACAGCAGATGGTACTTCTCAATGCCACGCGTCTGATCGGCGCGATCCAGAACCGCGTGGGCGAGCAGCTGCCGTGGCCGAATCCACTGCCTGCGGATGAGGATGAACTTGAAAATGTCATTTTACAGACCGCGCGCGAGGGACTGGTGCGCAGGCGTGAGCGGTTGAATAAAGAGATCGAACGCGATTTGAATGTTTTGCTTCAGCACAAGTCTCTGGACTCGGATGAGTCCAGACTGCGTTTGTTGTTGACTCTCTCTCAGGGCGCGCGCGCTTCGTTCGATCAACGCACGCATAAGCAGGTCAAGCAGATATACTCGCGCTTCACTTATATTTTCCTGGCCGCGCAATTATTGGATGGTCGTGAAGCGTTGGATATTGATGAAGAAGTGATGGCGCATTTGGAATCCGCTGAAGAGACTCTGCGCACCACCTGGGGTCAGAGTGAATTTGCCCGCTTGAACCAGAACGCCCTGAAATTCGCAGACTTCGGACCCGCCGCGCGCATCGCTTTCGGGGAGGAACGACTCAATGAAGCTGTATCAACCATCAGCGAGTCAGACCGCGCGCTCTTGATCGAATCCATTGGTAAATATGTGCTCAATGAAGTCCACCGTCATTTACTATTGAGCGCCTTCAGCGAGTTGTGGGTCGAATATCTGACCAAGGTTGAAGCCCTGCGCATCTCCATTGGCCTCGAGGCTTACGCCCAACGTGACCCGCTGGTACAATACAAAGGACGCGCGTCCGAGATGTTCCAGCAATTGCTTGAAGATGTGCGCGGATTGGTGATCGGGCGCGCATTTGCAACTCGTCCGCGGCGCGTCGAGATCAATCCGATCGAAACCTCTTCTGTCAGTAATGTGGCCGCACCAATTGAAGCAGTGGTAAATATCGCTGGCAATAAGAAGAAAAGGAAGCGTCACTAAAGTTTAGTTTAGAGGTAGATTGCTAAACGATACCAATCCGTTGAACCAATTCGTTTCGCTCCCGAAGGTGGAGTTACACCGCCATCTTGAGGGTTCTCTGCGTCTGATGACCATGTCAGAGATCGCGCGGCAGCACGGCGTTACGGTTCCAGACACTACCTATAATCTAAGCGGGCTGGTGCAGGTACAGGACCAGGACCCGATGACCTTCACCAACTTCCTCGATAAATTCAAAACATTAAGACTCTTTTATAAATCCCCCGATGTCATTCACCGTGTCACACGTGAAGCGGTGGAGGATGCGGCGCACGATAACATTCGCTACCTTGAGCTGCGTTTCACGCCAGTGGCCTTGAGCCGCGCGGAAGGATTCCCCCTGCACGATGTGATGGATTGGGTATTGTCCAGCGCGCGGGAAGCCGCGCAGAAAAATAATATCAAGGTCAGGCTGATCGCTTCGGTAAACCGGCACGAAAGTCCGGAACTTGCCGAGCAGGTGGCTTGGCTGGCTGCGGAACGCATCCAGGATGGGCTGGTGGGATTGGATCTGGCCGGCAATGAAGCTGAGTTTAAGTCTGATCCGTTCCATGAAATATTCAAGGAAGCCAAACAATCGGGACTGCATGTGACGATCCACGCCGGCGAGTGGGGATCTGCCGCGAACGTGCGCGATGCGATCGAGAACCTTGACGCCGAGCGGATCGGGCATGGTGTGCGTGTGATGGAAGATGAAAATGTTGTTGCGCTTGCGAAAGAACATGAGACTGCTTTTGAAGTTTGCGTGACCAGCAATTATCAGTCCGGCGTGGTCGGCTCGCGGACCAAACATCAATTGCCCGGCATGATCGAAGCGGGATTGAATGTGACGGTCAATACCGATGACCCAAGCGTTTCGCGCATTACGCTCTCGCATGAATATCACCATATATTTGAAGAATTGCATGTGCCGCTGGATGTATTAAAAAGCACTGTGATCAATGCGGCGCAGGCGGCGTTCCTGCCTGAAGATGAAAAACAGGAATTGACCGCGCTGCTGAAAAATGAAATGACTTTATAAATCCCACCAATCAAATTCAAGGATATCAAAGGCGCTCCTTTGGGTTCTTGGCTGTGGTGAAAATTCTTAAAAACCAAAGGAGTGAACCATGAATGATCTATTTAAGTCCCGTGACATATTGAAAGTGGGGAATAAGGAATATGTTTTCTTCCGCCTCGATGCGCTGGAGAAGGCCGGTCTCGTCAAGTTAAACAAACTTCCGTTCTCGATCCGCATCGTGCTCGAAGCCGCCCTGCGTCAATGCAATGACCATGAGATCACGCAGAATGATGTCAAAAACATCGCCGCGTGGACGCCGAAAGGCGCGCGGCCCGGCATTCCCTTCCTGCCCGGCCGTGTGGTCATGCAGGATTTCACGGGCGTGCCTGCCGTCGTTGATCTGGCAGCGATGCGCGCTGCGGTTGCCCGCCTCGGCGGCGACCCGAAAAAGGTCAATCCGCTTGTGCCGGTGGACCTGGTCATCGACCACTCGGTGCAGATCGATTTCTTTGGAACGGAAGATGCGCTCAAACGCAATACCGAAATGGAATTCCTGCGCAACCGTGAACGCTATGAATTCCTTAAGTGGGGACAAAAAGCGTTCAGCAATTTCCGTGTTGTGCCCCCGATGACGGGTATTGTGCATCAGGTCAATTTGGAAAATCTGGCTGAAGTCGTGATGACAAAATTAGATGGCAATGATGTGCTTGCCTTCCCCGACACAGTCGTCGGCACCGATTCGCACACCACCATGATCAACGGTCTCGGCGTGGTGGGCTGGGGTGTCGGCGGCATCGAAGCAGAAGCCGTCATGCTTGGTCAGCCGATGGATATGCTCCTGCCGGATGTGATCGGTTTTAAACTTTACGGCAAACTCAATGAAGGCGTCACCGCCACCGATCTTGTGCTCACCATCACGCAAATGCTGCGCAAGAAAGGCGTGGTTGATAAATTCGTCGAGTTCTTCGGCGAAGGTCTTAACAACATGTCTTTGACGGATCGCGCCACGATCGCGAATATGGCTCCGGAATATGGAGCCACGATGGGATATTTCCCTGTTGACGAAGAGACGCTTCGCTATATGCGTCTGACTGGTCGCTCCGACGAAATAGTGGATCGCACCGAAGCATACCTGCGCGCGCAGGGCTTATTCCACGAGGCCGGCACACCCGACCCTGAATATACAGATACACTCGAACTTGACCTCGCGTCTGTCGTGCCCTCCCTGGCGGGACCCAAGCGTCCGCAGGATCGCGTCGCGTTGACCGATATGAAGGACACATTCCGAAAGGCATTGACCGCCCCGATCAAGGAACGCGGTTATGAACTTTCCGGCGAGGCATTGTCCCGCGAAGCCGATTTTGGCACAAACGGCAGCACACAAAAGATGAAACATGGCGCGGTCGTCATCGCGGCGATCACCTCCTGCACAAATACATCCAATCCATCTGTTTTGATCGCGGCTGGACTTGTCGCGAAGAAGGCTGTTGAAAAGGGATTGAATGTCAAGCCGTACGTAAAGACTTCGCTCGCGCCCGGCTCATTGGTCGTGACTGAATACCTTACCAGCGCGGGGTTGATCGAACCGCTTTCCAAACTTGGATTCAACGTGATCGCCTATGGCTGTACAACCTGTATCGGCAACTCCGGCCCGCTGCCAGAGGAGGTTGCCAAAGCGGTGACCAGCGCTGATCTGGTTGCATCGGCTGTCATTTCCGGCAACCGCAACTTTGAAGGCCGTGTGCACCCGCTTGTAAAGGCGAACTATCTTGCGTCACCTCCATTGGTGGTTGCGTATGCGCTGGCCGGCACAGTGGATATTGACCTAAACAATGAACCGCTTGGCACTGGCTCCAGCGGCGAGGCTGTGTATCTCAAAGATCTATGGCCCAGCCAACAGGAAATCAGCGAAGCGATCGAGGCGAATGTGCGGGCTGAGATGTTCAAAGAGAAATACGCAGATGTATTCTCCGGTTCAGACATGTGGAAAGCGGTCAAGGTTGTGGAAGGCGATCTCTATGAATGGGATGAAAACTCGACCTATATCCATCATCCGCCGTACTTCCAGGAGATCTCATTGGATGTCAGCCCGGTCAAGGGCATCAGCTCGGCACGTGTGCTCGGACTGTTCGGGGATTCCATCACCACAGATCATATTTCACCTGCGGGGAATATTGCCGCAACCAGCCCGGCTGGGAAGTTTTTACAGGAAAAAGATGTCGCCCCGGCGTACTTTAATTCCTATGGCGCGCGGCGCGGCAACGACCAGGTCATGGCGCGTGGCACGTTCGCAAATATCCGCTTGAAGAATGTGATGGTTGCGCCAAAAGAGGGCAACTTAACCAGGCATCAACCTGATGGTGAAGAGATGTCGATCTTTGACGCCGCGATGAAATATAAGGATGCCGGCGTTCCAAGCATCGTGCTGGCGGGGAAGGAATATGGCACAGGCTCCAGTCGTGACTGGGCCGCGAAGGGACCGATGCTGCAGGGCGTGAAGGCTGTCATCGCAGAATCGTTCGAACGCATCCATCGCTCGAATTTGGTGGGCATGGGCGTGCTTCCGCTGAGATTCACCCAGGGGCAGAACGCCGAATCTCTCGGCTTGGATGGAAGCGAAGTATTCGATATCGAAGGCGTCAACGATGAGATCAAACCTCAAAGCGAGGTCACGGTTAAGGCCAGGAAACCTGACGGCAAGGTGGTTGAATTCAAAGCCACAGTCTTGTTGAATACATCCGTCGAAGTGAACTACTATCGAAACGGCGGTATTTTGCACACTGTGTTGAGAAATCTGGTGAAGTAGAACGAAAGAGACAGCCAGAGCTGGCTGTCTCTTTTTATTTAAGAGTACAATACCGGGTATCTTGGAAGTTGCTCAAGGAGAAAACCATGGCAAAAACTTACATCGAGAATATGCTGGGTGAAAACGAGCGCATTATATTGGTCACGCGCCAGCATGGATTTGTGCTTTTCAGTTCGATCATCGCGGAGATCGTTGTCACGCTGATCGTGATCGCGGCATTCATTGTCATGACATTATCCAATCCGCTGGCGGCATTTGGTTTTCTGCTCGCGCTGATTCCCCTGGGTATCATGACCTGGGATATTTTTACGTGGAACAACCACCAGTATGTCGTCACCAACCGCCGTGTGATCCAGATCTCGGGCATCTTCAACAAAGCTGTGATCGACTCATCGCTGGAAAAGGTCACCGACATCAAGATGACCCAAAGTTTCTTCGGCAGGTTGTTCGATTATGGCGATGTGGAGATCCTGACCGCCAGCGAGATCGGAGTCAACCTGTTCAAGCGCATCGGCAACCCGATCAAATTCAAGACCGCGATGTTGAATGCCAAGGAGAAACTCGGCTACGAAGGGACAGGCGCTCACGCGCAGCGCTCTGTAAGCATCCCTGCGTTGATTGACGCGCTGGAGGAATTACGCAAGAAGGGCATCCTGACCGAGGAGGAATTCAAGGCGAAGAAAAAAGAACTGCTGGCGAAAATGTAGATTATGAAATGGACTGGTTGCAATGACCAGTCCATCTTTTATCTTCTTGATTTGTTCGCGTAAATAATATTTGGTTCGGATATTACCCTCCCCCGGGTATGATCGAACCGATTGCGAGGAACGAGAAGATCAGCACATCCTGCACAAAATGGATCAGCCACGCCCACCATAATCCGCGCGTCTCAAGCATGGACTTGCCCAGGAACCAGCCAAGAAAACCCGCCATAAGCACGCCGATCACGCCGTATGGGACTCCATAAAAATGACCGATCCCAAAATAGGCCGCCATCAACAAAAGAGCTTGCTGTTTGCCGACCACTTCCTCCAGTGTGGATAGAAAGGATGCCTTGTATATTATTTCTTCGTTGAAGGCGTTGAGCGCTGCCGAGATCAATATGGCTGGGATGAAAGGCACTGCGCGCAGGGCAATATCCAACGGTGGGCGGCCCGCGATCACAAGAAAAGCCAGTGTCCCCAAACTAAGGATAACTGCAAAGTTGCGGCCAATTTTATTCCAACGATCGCCTTGTTGTACGCCCAGCCAGCGGACTGGCTCAGCTGGCGCACTGGTATCTCCTTTGACGAGGAAGAATGCGGCACGACTCTTTTTCAGGAGGAATAAAACCGCAATGATGCCCAGTGTCACCATCAACCTCAGGGATTGTTCCGCGGGCATGAAAATATTGAAGGATGGATTTTTCAACCACGTCTGATAGAACGGCAGTTGGTCCACTTTTGTGTAGACGAACCACTCAATTCCTGTAAGGAAAAGAAATAATATGAAGAATGGCCTCAATGAACGGACAGCGTTGCATGTGAAGGTCAGCACCAGCCCTGTCAGTATGAGAATAGCTGCCATCACAGACTGCAAATCTGCAGGAACATTTTTATGAAAGATCTCCCGCAGAATGATCATGGGAATGGAAGATGCCAGCAAAAGAAAGATCCAGGCAGTGAAGATGATGGGTTTGCGGGAGGAATTCGAGGGGTCGATGACCATTTTTTCTCCTTATTCGATATGACTCTATTGTAGTGATTCTTTGTTTAGAAATCAATTTGCACAAACTCGATCATCTAGTGAGTCAAGGAGCGAAGCTTGAAACTTCGACACCTGATACTTTGACACTCCCCGAATAAATCTCGGTTATACTTTGCACCGCATACAAGGCACTGTGTTGAAGTTTTACATCAATACTATGTGACATAGATGTAATTTATTTCTTAGGCAAAAGAGGTTTTCTCCAGAAAGCAGTATGACTGACCACATCCGTAATTTCTGTATCATCGCCCATGTTGACCATGGCAAATCCACGCTTGCAGACCGCCTGCTTCAATTAACAGGCGCCATCTCTGAGCGCGACATGACCGAGCAGGCGCTCGACAGCATGGACCTCGAACGTGAAAAAGGCGTCACGATCAAGTCCTCCGCTGTCCGCATGTTTTACACTTCACAAGCCAATCAACGCTATGAGATGAACTTGATCGACACGCCCGGGCATGTGGACTTCGGCTACGAAGTCAGCCGCGCGCTCAAAGCCTGCGAAGGCGCGATTTTGGTTGTGGATGCGACTCAGGGAATCGAAGCCCAGACATTGGCGAACCTTTATCAGGCGCTCGAAGCCGACCTGACAATTGTCCCTGTTATCAACAAAATTGATCTCCCCTCAGCCCGTCCCGACGAAGTGGCTGAAGATGTAGGCTCTTTGCTTGGGATTGATCCTGATTCTGTTCTGAGAGTCTCAGCCAAAGAGGGAATCAATATCGAGAGTATCCTAGAGGCGATCGTTCAGCGTGTGCCTTCCCCGAAGGATGTGGATGACAAACCGGTCCGCGCGTTGATCTTTGACGCGCATTATGATTCATATAAAGGCGTGATTGCGTATGTGCGTATCATGGAAGGCAGGATCAAATCCACCGATGTATTGCGCATGTTGGCTACCAAACTCGACCTGCGCCCGGTTGAGATCGGTATCTTTGTGCCGAAGATGCAGCCCGTGGATATGCTCGGCTCTGGGGAAGTAGGTTACATTGCCACGGGATTCAAAACCGTGCACGAATGCCGCGTAGGCGACACGATCACACTTGCATCTGCGCCAGCTGAAGAGCCTTTACCCGGTTACCATGTTCCCAAGCCGATGGTTTTCGCGGGCATTTATCCTGTTGAAGCGGATGATTACACCACTTTGCGAGAGTCGCTCGACAAACTACAACTCAACGACGCTTCACTGACATTCCAACCTGAAACCTCTCAGGCGTTGGGTTTTGGATTCCGCGCTGGTTTCCTCGGTTTGTTCCACATGGAGATCATTCAGGAACGAATTGAACGCGAATATGACCTGAATGTGCTTTTCACCGCGCCATCTGTTGAATATGAAGTCTTGATGATCGGCGATAAAGTCATTACCGTTGACTCGCCCGCCGAATTACCCGACCCAAGCAAGATCGTTGAAGTCCGCGAACCGTGGATGAATATCGAGATCATCACGCCCACTGATTATTATGGTCCCATCATGGATCTGGTCACGAAGCGCCGCGGCATCTTCAAGCAGCAGGAATATCCCGCGCCGCATCGTGTGCAATTGGATTTTGAAATTCCGCTCTCCGAGATCATTATTGACTTCTTTGATTCATTGAAGTCACGCACCAAAGGCTACGCCTCGCTCGATTATCAATTCCTCGAATATCGCGCCGACAAATTGCAGAAGCTGGAGATCCTCGTCAACGGCGAACCGGTCGATGCGCTGGCGGCCATTGTCCATGAGAAGGATGCGTTCCATAAGGGACAGCGTCTCATCACCAAACTCAAGGATCTAATTCCACGCCAATTGTTTGATGTGGCTGTTCAAGCCTCTTCGGGTGGCCGTATTATTTCACGCGCAAACGTTAAAGCCACGCGCAAGGACGTGCTCGCAAAATGTTATGGCGGCGACATCTCGCGTAAAAAGAAATTGCTTGAAAAACAGAAGAAGGGCAAGAAGCGCATGAAGATGGTCGGTAGTGTGGAGATCCCACAGGATGCGTTCATGGCCGTCTTGAAATTGGATGATGATTAATTCTTAACCACGAAGGACACAAAGTTTTTTAATCTTTTTCCTTGGTGCTCCTTTGTGACCCTTTGTGGTAAATAAAAATGAAAGATGTAAAACGCTTGCTCCCAGGCGCGCTGATCAGCATTGCACTGATCGCCGCCATTTTGTATTTCGTTGACTTCCGCACGATGTGGAATGCGATCCGCACCGCCAATTATTCGCTGCTCGCTGGTTCGGCGGCACTTTCATTTCTGTGGATGCTTGGCCGCGCGAAAGTCTGGCAGACCTTGTTGCGCGATAAGCCCAAATATATCGATGTGCTTTTCGCCGCAAGCGAAGGCTATTTACTGAATTCCTTTTTGCCTTTCCGCCTTGGTGAGATCGGACGCGCATTTCTGCTCAGCCGAAAATCTGGGATGCTGTTTGGTGAGATCATTCCCACAATTGTCATTGAAAGGATCGTAGACCTGGCTTTCTCCGCCGCGATATTGCTGGCGGCCTTGCCATTCGTAGTCGGCGCGCAAGGGTCGGGGAATATCGGTTATATCGTTGGCGGTATCGTCATCTTTGGGCTGGCCATGATGTATGTGCTGGCGCGCAACAACAAATGGGCGTTGGATCTGTTCCACAAACTCAGTGTGCGCTGGCCGTCCCTGCAAAAATTTGGCGGTAGTTTCCTCGAGTCATTTTTTCAGGGTCTCGGCGTTCTGACAGATGGCTGGCTCTTCCTGCGCTTCCTGTTTTGGATGACACTGGATTGGGCGATCGCGCTGGTCGCTTATTATTTGATCATCCTCGCGTTCTTTCCGCAGGCTCAACCGGTCTGGACTCTCTTTGTGCTGGGTGCGGCGGCCTTTGGCGGAGCGATCCCTGCTCTGCCGGGCGGAGTGGGTACTGTTGAAGGAGCAGTCAGCGCCGCTTTGGCCTTGTTCACCGGTGACCAATCCACGGCGCTTGCTGCGGCATTGACCATGCGCTTATATAATTATCTCAACAGCGGCATCCTTGGCGGTATTGGTCTGATGCGTGAAGGGCAGACTCTTTCGGGAGTGTATCAACAGATATTGAATTTTAGGAAAAAAGAAGAATAATTAAAAATGTCGTTGTGAGGAGCGGAGCAATGAAGTAACCTCTGTATTGAGTGGATAGGAGATTGCTTCGGGCGAAGTGCAAGTGCGCCCTCGCAATGACATGTGGAGATGCCATGTCAAAAAATTATTTGATCACCGGCGGTGCCGGATTTATCGGTTCGAATTATGTTCATCGCTTATTGAAGCGCGGCGAGAAGGTCACCATCTATGATAACTTCGCGCGCGCTGGTGCTCCGCGTAACCTGGATTGGTTGAAGCAGGAATTTGGGGAGAATGCTTTCGATGTAGTTGTCGGGGATGTGCGCGATGCGGACAGGATCGCTGAATCAGCCAAAGTTGCGGATGTGATCGTGCACCTGGCTGGTCAAGTCGCAGTGACAACATCCGTAATAAATCCCAGAGACGATTTTGAATCCAATGCGTTCGGCACATTTAATGTATTGGAAGCAGCGCGCCTTTCTGGAAGTGACCCGATCTTTATTTACGCTTCCACCAATAAAGTGTATGGCGGCATGGAAGATGTGGAACTGTTCGAGGAATCCACGCGCTGGCGCTATAAGGATTTGGTCAATGGCTGTCCTGAGACTCAACCCTTGGATTTCCATTCACCATACGGCTGCTCAAAAGGAACGGGCGATCAATACGTGCGTGATTATGCAAGAATGTACGGTCTACGGTCCATTGTCTTCCGTCAAAGTTGCATTTATGGCCCGCGCCAATTTGGCATTGAAGATCAGGGCTGGGTGGCGTGGTTCATCATTGCCGCGGTGATGCGGCGCAATATCACCATCTATGGCGACGGAAAACAGGTGCGCGACATTCTGTATGTGGACGATCTGCTGAATGGCTATGATCTCGCGATAGAGAAAATTGATGTCTCTGCGGGGCAGGTCTATAACATGGGCGGCGGACCGCAAAACGTGATGTCGATCTGGGCGGAGTTTGGCCCCAAGCTTGAACGTTTGATCGGCGAATCCATTGAGGTGGCGCGCGGCGATTGGAGGCCCGGCGATCAGCGTGTCTTCTACGCTGATATTTCAAAAGCTGAAAAAGAATTAGGCTGGAGGCCAAATATCAATGTGGAAGAAGGCGTGCAAAAACTGTTCGAGTGGGTGAAGGAAAACCGGAAATTGTTTTAGCGCAAAAGAACCGCCATGAATTCATGACGGTTCTTTTGATTCTATTGTCCCCTGTTTTAAGAATATCTCGTACTCGCATTTGCTCCATAAGCCATATTCTGTGGTTAAATTGCAGAGGAATAAAAACCGCATACCATTGGTGAAAAATGCTTATCCATTCAGCCTCCCAGCTTCTTACCCTTGCCGGCGGTCCGCAGCGCGGACATGCCCTCGGCACGCTTGGTATCATCGAGAACGGCGCGGTTGTTGTCCGCGATGAAAAGATCATTGCGGTCGGCACGACGGATGAACTCAGGAATGCCTATCCCGACGAACCGACTCTGGATGCAGGCCAATGCGTCCTCATGCCCGGGCTTTGTAGACCCGCACACCCACCTGATTTGGGCGGGCGACCGTGCCAACGAATTCGAGATGAAAATGGGCGGCATGGCATATCTCGATATTCTTGCAGCAGGCGGCGGCATTATTTCAACCGTAAAAGCCACACGCACCGCCAGCATGGAAATGCTCATCGCGCAGACCCGTCCGCGCCTTTTACGCATGTTCTCACACGGCACAACCACCGCCGAAGCCAAGACCGGGTATGGCTTGCAAACCTCCACGGAACTGCGACTGCTCAAAGCCCTGCTCACACTCGATGATGAAAGTCCGCTGGACTTAGCCATCACTTTCCTTGGCGCGCACGCCATTGCCCCGGAATATAAAGGCAATCCGCAGGGCTACACTGACGAAGTCACGAACACCATGCTGCCCATGTTAAAAGAATGGTGGGAGACTCATGCTCCGCGGCTGCCGCTACCTTTTGTGGATGTTTTCTGTGAAACAGGCGCATTCAGTCTTGAACAGTCGCGTCAAGTCTTGACCAAGGCTGGGTCGCTGGGATTCCCGCTCAAGATCCACGCTGATGAATTTGACAACCTCGGCGGCGCATCTCTCGCGGCAGAGTTGGGCGCGGCATCTGCAGATCATCTGGTGTGTACCTCTGATGCAGACATTGCTGCTTTGGGCAGATCGGACACAGTTGCGGTATCTCTGCCATGCACGCCATTCGGGCTCGCAGAAAAAGATTACACCCCTGCCCGCAAACTCATTGAAGCGGATGCCATCTTCGCTCTCGCCACAGACTGCAACCCGGGAACGACATGGAACGAGTCGATGCAGTTTGTGATCGCTCTGGCCTGCCGCGCAATGAAGTTGACGCCGGCACAAGCCATCGCCGCCACAACTATTAATTCCGCCCACGCAATTCGCAGGTCAGATTCGATCGGTTCCATCGAAGTGGGAAAACTGGCAGACATGCTCATCCTGTCTGTGTCAGATTATCGCCAGCTTGGATATCGCTATGGCACAAATCTTGTCAAACAAGTCATCAAACGCGGACGTGTATATTCGGTGGATATTGGGTATTACCGGGCCGCGTAATTAATCACTGGAGAAAATATGCAAATTGATATTATCGGTGTTCCGATCGATCTTGGCGCAGACCGCCGCGGCGTGGATATGGGACCCAGCGCGATCCGTTATTCACATTTACAAAAAAAACTGGAAGAGCTTGGCTACGATGTGCATGATGAAGGCAATGTGGAAGTCCCCATTGCTGAAATGTGCCAGATCACAAATCCAAATTTAAAATATATTGATTGCATCGTTCCTGTGTCGCGACGTATAGCAGGCGCGGTGGCCACATCCACGCAAGCCAAACATTTTCCGCTTGTATTGGGTGGAGACCACAGCCTGTCCATTGGTTCTGTGCGCGGCGCGGCGCGCAATAAAAAGATCGGTGTCATTTGGATAGATGCCCACGCGGATTTTAATACCGCTGAAACCACGCCTTCTGGCAACATTCACGGTATGTCGCTGGCAATCCTTGCGGGTCTTGGAGACAAAAGTCTTGTACAACTCTGGGATGAGTCAACTCCCGTGATCGACCCATCTAAGATCGCCATCATCGGCGCGCGTGATCTCGACTCTGGTGAAAAGGTCAACTTGAGCAATGCCGGCGCCATGGTGATGGGCATGGAACAGATCGACCGTTACGGGATGGTCACGGTTCTTGAACGAGCGATTGAGCGTGTCAGTCGCGATGTGGATGGTATTTATCTTTCCCTTGACCTGGATGCGCTTGACCCTGAACACGCGCCCGGTGTTGGGACTCCCGTCCCGGCGGGACTCTCGCAGCGTGAGACGCATCTCGCGTGTGAGTTGATTGCCGAAACAGGATTGCTGGTTGGGATGGATCTCGTTGAAGTTAATCCGATCCTTGATGGACAAAATAGAACCGCTGCGCTCGCTGTCGAGTTTGCGCTGTCCGCGCTTGGCCGCCGCATCTGGGGCGGATAATCATGAAACCAACACTTTCCGATATTGAACAACTCGCGCGCGGCGCAGGCGCGATCCTGCGTGATGGTTATAACAAGGAGCATCAGGTCAGCTACAAAGGCGTGATCGATCTTGTCACAGAAATAGACCATGCCTCGGAATCATTTTTGATCAAAGAAATTCAGTCACGTTTTCCAGACAGCCATATCGTTGCCGAAGAAAGCGGTGAAACGCAAGGAAGCAATGAGGGCATCTGGTACATTGATCCGCTGGACGGGACCGTGAACTATGCACATCACATTCCCCTGTTCTGTGTATCCATCGCATTTGCGTATGATGGAAGTGTAAAACTCGGTGCAGTCTATGACCCACTGCGCGATGAAATGTTTACTGCCGAACGCGGCAAAGGTGCATTCCTGAACGGCAAGCCGATCCACGCATCCGCTGCAACTGAACTGCAAAAAAGTTTACTGGTAACAGGCTTTCCATATGATACATGGAATACCGAGAAGGATAATTTCAAGAATTTTGAGAAACTCGCCAAGACGACTCAGGGGGTACGCAGACTCGGTTCCGCCGCACTGGACGGCTGCTATGTCGCCGCGGGCCGCTTCGACGGCTTTTGGGAGTTGACCCTCAAACCCTGGGACATCGCCGCTGCAGGACTCATCGCCGAAGAAGCTGGATCTCGAGTCACCGCAACGGATGGAAAACCGGATTACATATCTTCTCCCCAATCCATTCTTGCTGCGGCGCCGGGGGTCTATGAAAAATTGTTGGAGCAATTGAATTGACAAAAAAGGACAGGCCAAAGCCTGTCCTTTTTGATGTGAATAACTGTGGGCCCGGCAGGATTCGAACCTGCGACCAAGCGATTATGAGTCGCCTGCGCTAACCGCTGCGCCACGGGCCCGCGTAGAACTGCGCAATTATAGTCAATTTTTCTCTTTGTGTGTAATTTGTTCCTTGCGCAGCTCTCAAACATTTCATGGAACGAGAATTGCCCCGGACTCCTTCGGATCAAATCCATCAGGAAACTTTGTGCTTTTGGCGTAGACAGCTTCGGTAAGCTTGGCCCACCGCAGGTTAGCACCGCTAAAATCGGCGCCAGTCAACTTCGCTTCGGTCAGGTCCGCTTTACTTAAGTTGGCGCCGATCAAATTTGCCTCGCTCAAGTCGGCTTTATTCAGATTAGCCTCGCTTAAGTCGGACTCCCCCATATTGGCGCTTATCAGCTTGGTGCTGCTCAAGTCGGTTTTGCTCAGGTTGGCTTTGCTTAAATTAGCCCAGCGCAGGTCGGCATGATTCAGGTTCGCCCCGCTTAGGTTGGCACTGCATATGAAAACACCGATCAGGCTGGCACTGCGAAGGTTGGCCTCGGTCAAGTCTGCATGATTCAACTTGGCGCTGCTAAGGTTGGCTTTGCCCAGGTTGGCGCGGATCAGCTTTGAGTGGCTCAGATCGGCTTTCGTCAGATCAGCGCCTCGCAGATCTGCACCGCTCAAATTGGCTTCGTTCAACCGTGCGCCAGTCAGCCAGGCATCGATAAGGTCGGCATCCACCAGATCTGTGCCGCTCAAGTTGGCGCCATTTATTTCAGCACGATTCAAGTTGGCGTTGCTTAGGTTAGCCCAGCGCAGATCAACGCCAACCAATTTGGCGCGGCTGAGATCAGATTTCGTCAGGTCGGCATCGACCAGATCGGCTCTGCGTAAATCGGCGTCGCTTAAATTGGCGCCGCTCAATCTGGCATCGGTAAGATCTGCGTCAACCAGGTCAGCATGACTTAGGTCGGCATCCGGCAACCGCAACGGTTTTGATTGCCTTAGTAATTTAGAAAGCTCATCCTTTGAGTATTGCATTGTCCTACCTCCATGTAGATTGTTTATGGATGAACATCGCTTTCAATAGATCTAAAATGATTACGAGTGTTTGAAGAATACCATTATTCCTGCTTTTAGACCTCAACTGCCTGTACAACAAAGCTATATGTAAAAACAATAATATCAGATCATCTTTTCTACTCCGCCAGCCGGCGGAATCAAGGTCGCTCAAAAATCAAGTGCTTCAGAGTCCAGTGTCATGCAATATGACTCCTGACGCTGAAGCACTTATATGAGCGGGAGATGGGATTCGAACCCACGAATATCAGCTTGGAAGGCTGATGCCTTACCACTTGGCGACTCCCGCGTGGATCACTCTATATGTTTGACCGTCAAAATGGTTGAGATAAAACATTAACCATCAAGGCTGATGCCTTAACTAGGCGGGTATTATATGGGTATTTCGAATTTTGAGCAAGTGGAGGGTGAAATTGTGGAAATGTCACCATTCTCCAAATAGCGGGAGAGCTTTTCCCGTTCGGTACTCATCCAATAGTTTTTTATGCGGGGTAAAAACATCTACGGGCAAGTCCTTCAGCGGGAATTCCCTCACTTCCGCGATCTCGCCATCGGCCCCGCCTGTTATCTTGAAGTCTCTACATATAAATACAACGGTGTGATCGGTCTTCCATTCGCTAAAATTGGTATATGCGCCAATCAAGTTGATTTTGTCCAGTTGAGCGCCTGTCTCTTCAAAGGCTTCCCGGCGCGCGGCGTCTGCAAGCGTTTCCCCGCGTTTTACACCGCCGCCCGGCATGTGCCAGCCTGCCACATACGTGTGACGCACCAGCCAGACTTTTTCGTTTTGGATCATCATTGCCCGCACACCCATGCGCACCGGACGAAAGATGAAGCAATATATTTTGAAGACAAGATATATGAAGCGGAAGAACATTTACGAGTGACCCAAAATAGGATGCGGGCGATATGGTTCTTCGAGTTGATTGATCTCTTCGTCTGTAAGTTTGATCTCCAGCGCGGCGATCGCCTGATCCAAATGCTCGATCTTGCTGGACCCGATAATGGGTGCGGCGATATGGGGTTTGCTCAACACCCAGGCCAATGCGATCTGCGAAGCGGTTACATTATGCGTCTTGGCGATCTCTTTTGCGTGTTCCGCCACCGTGAAATCTTCATCGCGAAAATATAATTCATTTGCAAACGGGTCGCTGTTGGCGCGGACACTCTCTCCGCCGCCTCCGCGTTTACGGTCGCCTGCGAAGAATCCGCGCGCCATGGGACTCCAGGGAATCAGTCCGATACCCTGGTCCTTGCAGAGCGGGATCATCTCACGTTCCTCTTCACGGTAGACAAGGTTGTAGTGATTCTGCATCGAGACGAATTTTGCCCAACCGTTCATTTCCGAGACGTGAAGTGCCTTCATGAACTGCCATGCGAACATGGAGGACGCTCCGATATAGCGTGCCTTGCCCGCACGCACCACATCATTCAGCGCTTCCATTGTTTCTTCGATGGGGGTGTTGGTGTCCCAACGGTGGATCTGGTACAGGTCAACATAATCCATTTGCAGGCGTTTCAGGGATTTGTCAATCGAGTCAAAGATGTGTTTGCGCGAGAGACCGCGGTCGTTCACATCATCGCTCATGGTGGAGAATACCTTTGTGGCAACGATAATGTTCTCGCGTTTAATCCCTTCAGCAAATTACCTGTAATGCGTTCGCTTTCTCCCAATGAATATACATCGGCTGTATCGAAGAAATTGATTCCTGCTTCCAGGGCGCGGTCCACGAATGGTTTTGCTTCCTTTTCCTCCAACACCCATTCGCGCCATGATTTTGAGCCGTACGTCATCATCCCCAAACACAGGCGGGAAACTTTTAATCCAGTTTTTCCGAGATTAACGTATTGCATTGTTTCCTCCATTTGGAGTGGGGCAGCTTGCTGCCTCACTCCAGAGTTATATGATCGTCAAATTCGCCAGGCTTGCATCCAGGCGTTTTAATCCGACTAATTTAAATTCGATGACAACGGTTTCGTCGCTGCCTTGTATCTTGCTTTCCAAAACCGTGCCTTCTCCAAATGATGGGTGCTTGACGCGGTCTCCAGATTTGAATTTGCTGACTGCCTGTGCCACAGGAGCAGACCTGGGCGGGGGCGGAAGCGTCCACTTTGATTCGGAAGAGCTTGGTGTGCGGTAAAAACTTTGGGATGAGGAGAATGAAGTCGTAGGACGTCCCGTGCGGGTCTTTCCAACCAGCAGGTTGGCGGGGACATCTTCAAGAAAACGGGATGGGTACGTTTCTTCCGACATACCGCGGCCGCCGCGTGAAATGGCGCGCAGTAAATATAGGCGGTCTTTGGCGCGCGTGATGCCGACATAGAACAGGCGGCGTTCCTCTTCCATTTGGGCGGGTTCATCGAACGAACGGCTGTGCGGAATGATGCCGTCATCCAGGCCGACGATAAAGACTGCGCCAAACTCAAGTCCCTTGGCTGCGTGGAGCGTGAGCAGTGTTGGCGCGTTTGCATCGGTGATAGTGTCCTGGTCGGCGACGAGGGCGATGTTTTCAAGGAACTCATCCAGCGTGCGCTGGGAATATTCGAGCGCGAGGCGTTTCAACTCGAGTACGTTATCCCAGCGGTCCTTGCTTTCCTCTGAATCGTCTTCCACAATAAAATCTTTGTAATTGATATCTTTGACAATTCTGTCGAAGAGTTCCACGATCGTCAGCGTGGGAGCGAGCGCGACCCAGGTTGAGAACATTCCGCCAAAATCGGCGAGTGGAAGTGCGGCGCGTCCGGTGAAGGATTTGTAATAAGGTGACTCTGCGCCGCGCGCGAGATCAAGTAATATTTCACCGGGTGTTGTGTTGGCCTGATTGGCAACGAGGTGAAGCGTGGTCAATGTTTTCTCGCCGATCCCGCGCGGCGGGACATTGATGATGCGTCCGAGCGCGGCTTCATCTGCGGGGTTATGCACCAGGCGAATAAATGAGATCACATCCTTGACTTCGCGGCGTCCGTAAAACCGTTGTGCTCCAACCAGTTTATAAGGAAGACGCGCCTGCAAGAACGCTTCTTCAATTAAGCGCGACATGGCATTGGTGCGGTACATGACCGCGCATTCGCCCGGCTCGAATTGCTTGGAGGCGACCAGCTGCGCGATGGAATCTACGACAAAAGAGGCTTCATCGTAATCGTTGTAGGCTTCATGAAACAATATTTTTTCGCCCGCGCCGCGGTCACTGAAAAGTTTTTTCTTGCGGCGGTTGCTGGCGCGGTCGATCACGCCCATGGCGGCATCGAGGATGTTTTGGTGGGAACGGTAATTTTCCTCCAGCAGCACAACCTGTGCATCCGGAAAATCCTGCTCAAAGCGCTGCACGTTACGGTAGTCCGCGCCGCGCCAGGCGTAAATGGATTGGTCGGGATCGCCGACGCAAAAAATATTTTTGTGGTGTGAAGCGAGATGTTTCACCAGCGCGTATTGTGCGAGGTTCGTGTCCTGGAATTCATCCACGAGCACATGCCTGAATCTTTGCGCGTACTTCTCGCGCACCGCCGGCACATCTTCCAACAGGCGCGCGGTATAAATAAGTAGATCATCGAAATCCACCGCGTTGCTTGCGATCAATCGCTTTTGATACTCAATGTAAACACGTTTGACAACTTCATCACGATAGACGTTGATCGGGTATTCTTCAGCGCTGATCAGCTCATTCTTTGCGCGCGAGATCGAGGCGTGTACGCTGGCCGCCCTGTACAGCTTGTCGTTCAAATTCAATTCCTTGATAATACTCTTTACAATGCGCTCCTGGTCGTCGGAATCAAAGATGACGAAATTCGATCCCAGCGGCAGATGGTCTGATTCGCGGCGGAGGATGCGCGCACAAATGGAATGGAACGTGCCGAGCATGATGCCGTCTGTGGCTTGCTCATTAAGCATCGCTTTCACGCGCGCGTCCATTTCCTTGGCGGCTTTGTTGGTGAATGTGACCGCCAGGATCTGCCACGGACGGATGCCTTCGTTGGCGATCAAATAAGCGATACGCTGTGTCAGAACGCGCGTCTTGCCGGAGCCCGGACCTGCCACGACCAGAACGGGTCCATCGGCGGCTGTGACGGCTTTTCTTTGTTGCGGATTAAGTTTATTAAGGAAGTCCATGGTTGTTAGGATAACCTATAACGAGTGAAAAGTTAAAATGAAAAGATGAAGTACGCCTGCGCGCTGGGAAAAAATATCCCGCACATCCAGGTATGCGGGATATCGAATTTGAATTACGCCCTGCAGGATGCGAACGCTGTAAACTTTCCTAGTCCAGTTCGGAAGTGCAGTTGGGGCAGCGGGTGGCTTTGATGGAGATGATGCTAAAACAGTGCGGGCAGTCCTTTATGGTCGGTTCCGCCACAGGTACGGGTTTCTTTAATCTGTTTGCGGCTTTCACGATAATGAAGATGACAGAGGCGATCAGGAGGAAATCAATGATGGTTTGTACGAACGCGCCCCACTTGATGACCGCTGCTCCTACTATGATGGCTTGTTCGCTGAAATTCACCCCGCCCATAACCAGCCCGATGATTGGGGTGATGATATCACCGACCAGGGAAGTAATGATCTTGCCGAACGCGGCGCCGATGATAACAGCGACCGCGAGGTCCAGAACATTTCCGCGCAACACAAAGTTTTTGAATTCCTTGAGCATAAAGATCTCCTTTTGACCATGATTAATGTGTATTAAATAATTTTGTTCGCCGATCTGCGGACGTTGGATGAAAATAAATTGCGTTTGGATTTTATGTTAGGAAAGGAGGCTTGTCAACAATGTCTTTTCTTTTTTAAATATTTTCCATGAAGGTTTTGGTCGATCTTATTCGGTAATTTAAGCTGACTATACAAATATTATGAGTAATTTCGTTGACGCACTAAAAGAATTAGGTATAATTCGATTTGCAAGTTTGATAAGACCTTTTTGGGTTTTTAAAGGAGGTGTTAGCTTAAGAGATACATATGATCAGCTACGTTTATTTTGCGTCGAAAAAATCACCCCTATATTTCTTCTTTGGAGGAGAAAAAAAACATGTTACGAAACCGTTTGTTCTTCGTTTTGGGTTTGTTGGTTGTTGCCAGCATGATCCTTTCCGCCTGCGGCGCTCCGGCCCCTGCCGCGACTGAAGCCCCCGCTGTTGCAACCGAAGCCCCTGCCGTCGCAACCGAAGCTCCTGTTGTGCCGACTGAAGCCCCCATTACCCCCACTTCCTATACTACGCCTCACCCCATCCTCGGCGATCTTAAAGTGCGCCAGGCTCTTTCCTACTGCACAAACAAGAATGACTTGATCAAGTCAGTTTATCCTTTGCTCTCCGAAGAAGAACAGGGTAAATTGGTCATGCACACCTTCATCCCGACCAGCCACTGGGCCTATGCCGGCGATGAGAACGTCACCATTTACGAATATGATCCCGCCAAGGGCGCCGCTTTGCTCGATGAAGCCGGCTGGACCCTCGCCGAAGGTGCCGGTTTCCGCACCAACGCCGCTGGCGATGAACTCGCTCTTAAGTTCACAACCACATCCGCTGCCTTCCGCCAGACTTGGGCTGCGATCTGGGAAGCTCAGATGGCTGAGTGCGGTGTCCGCGTTGTCCGCTTGCACGCCCCCGCTTCCTGGTGGTTCGGTGACACCACTGGTCTCGCCCGCCGTGACTTCGAACTTGGCGCTTTCGCCTGGGTCGGTCAGGCTGATCCCGGTGGCCAAACCCTTTATGCTTGTGATCAGATCCCGCTTCCTGAAAATGGTTGGGCTGGTCAGAACTCCATGGGTTGGTGTAACGAAGAAGCCAGCAAGAACATCAAACTGGCCAACAATACCCTCATCAAAGATGAGCGCATTGCCGCTTACACCGTCGTCCAGAACGAATTCACAAAGGATGTTCCTTCCATTCCTTTGTTCAACCGCACCGATACCTTCGCTTCTGCTGCTGACTTGGCCGGCTTCGCTCCGACCCCTGGTCAGGAATATTACATGTACAATGCCGGCGATTGGGAACGCCCCGGTCAGGATACCATCATCCTTGGCTTCACCCAGGAACCCGCCTCCCTGTACACTTTAGTTGAAAGCGCTTTCGTTGCTGTTGCGGCTGATTACTTCCTCCGCCCCGGCTTCACCACCAGCCTCAACTATGACTACGCTCCTGTTTACCTGAAGTCATTGCCCACCCTTGAAAGCGGCGCGACCACCAACAACGATGTTGAGGTTGCTGAAGGCGCCAAGGTTGTGGATGCTGATGGTAACGTGGTTGATCTTGCTGCCGGCGTAAAAGTTATCAATGCCGCTGGCGAGACCGTCGAATATACCGGCGGAACCGTAACAATGAAGCAGTTGGTTTCCAAGTTCGAGTTCATTGACGGTATCAAAT
Organism: Candidatus Villigracilis saccharophilus; assembly: GCF_016711665.1. Classification (NCBI taxonomy): domain Bacteria; kingdom Bacillati; phylum Chloroflexota; class Anaerolineae; order Anaerolineales; family Candidatus Villigracilaceae; genus Candidatus Villigracilis; species Candidatus Villigracilis saccharophilus. The sequence goes on along the minus strand of NZ_JADJSO010000082.1, from coordinate 50,818 downwards.
GGGAAGATGGCGAGCCGATCAAGGCCGCTGACTTCGAACTCTCCAAGACGATCGCTTGCGATCCCGAATCTGGCGCGACCTCCTTCATCACCTGTGATAAGACCGCCAGCGTTGAATTCGCTGACAATGGTTATACCCAGACCTGGATCCCCGGTGTTCAAGATCCGCTATATTTCATCCCTGTTTGGGGTCTCGAACCTTCTCACCAGGTTCTTGCTGACGGACGCAATTTGAAGGATGTCCCCGCCTCTGAGTGGGCTACCATCCCCGAAGTTGCTGAAGACCCGCTATCCTATGGTCCGTACGTTTTGACCGAATGGGTCAAGGGCGAAAAGATGGTCTTTGCAGCCAACCCCAACTGGGTATTTGGCGCTCCCAAGACCCCGAACCTCGTCATCCAGATCATCTCCGCTGAAGGCGCAGAAGCTGCCCTCCTCGGTGGTGAAGTTGACGTGCTCGATTCAACCACATTGGTCGGCCTTACTCAGACCCTTGTGGATGCCGCCACCGCTGGCACCATCAAGACCATTATCAATGCCAGCGCGACCTGGGAACATATCGACGTCAATTTGTTCCTGCGCTAATATGTAATTGCCTGTAATAATTATGGGGTAGGTGAGAGATCGCCTACCCCATAATTTACGTAATCCCCGCAGGCTTGCGTGAATGTTTCAAGGTCTGCGGGAAGTTTTTTGTAAAGTGATGTAAGCAAGAAATTATTTTTTTTATTTTCTGGGAGATGCGGCATGACTGCATATTTAATTCGCAGAGTTTTGCAATCAATTCTGGTGGTGTTCATTTCAGCCGTAGCTTCGTATGTATTGCTAAGTTTTGCGCCCGGGGGGCCAATGGCAGGTTTACGTCAAATAACACAAAGTTCCCGCTTTAAGATCACAGAAGAGGATATTGCCCGTATCCGCGCGTCCTTTGAATTGGATCTTAACCTCCCGATCCGTTTTAGCCGCTGGCTGATTGGTGTTCCGAAGGGTCCGATTGTGATCGGGGGAAAGGAATACTTTGGCGATATGGTGGTCGGGTGCCGCAAACCGATCGAGGCTGAAGTTCTTAATTCCCGCGGTGTGCTCGAAGTCGTTGTAGTGGGCTGCAAGGAAGAAGTATTACTAAAGGATATTGTCGGCCGCCGCACCAGCCGCGGCATTCTCTTTGGTGATTTCGGCTTATCCTGGCGTCTTTTGCGCGACCGCCCTGTCAGTGACCTGATCGCGAGCCGCATCCCTAAGACCCTGCAATTGATCGGTCTTGAAACATTATTGTCACTAATTATTGGCATTCCGCTGGGCATTTATTCCGCAGTGAAACAATACTCCAAGTTCGATTATATTTTTACGACACTGGCCTTTATGGGTTCAGCCATGCCCAGTTTCTTTTTTGGACTTTTGTTCATTTTATTTTTCTCGATTATTCCCAAGGGGGCCGGGCTGCCCTATCTGCCCGCCGCTCTATCAGAATCGATCCGTAATTACACCATCCCCTTGATCGGTGAAGTGATCGCCGGTTCGGCAAAAGACAGGATCCTGCACATGATCCTGCCTGTCGCGGTCTTGACCATTCTCAATATCGCCGGGTGGAGCCGCTTTATCCGCGCCAGCATGCTGGACGTGCTGCGTCAGGATTATGTCCGCACAGCGCGCGCAAAAGGCCTTAGCCAGAACGTGGTCATCATGAAGCATGCTCTGCGCAATGCGCTGATCCCTTTTGTAACGATCGTTGTTTTCACGATACCGGGTTTGTTCGGCGGGGCGATCATCACCGAAAGTATATTCTCATGGCCGGGCATGGGCAGGCTTTACATCCTGGCGCTGGGTGATTATGACTATCCAGTTGCAATGGCGCTTTTCTTTATCCTGTCCGTCTTGACTGTGATTGCGACTTTGTTGCGTGACATACTCTATACAATCGTGGATCCCCGCATCCGTTTAAACTAGCATTGAGGAAACATCAATGACCGTACCCGCTCATATGGATAATCTTAAAGCCGAAGCCGTTACCATCGAGGAACGCAGTCCGTTCCAGGTGGTGTCGATGCGTTTTATGAAACACCGACTGGCGATGGTGTCTTTGGCTGTCATGGCCGTGATCTTTACCCTGACAATTCTGGCTCCTTATATTACATCCTTTAAAGTTGATGAATTAAATGTCAATGATTATTTCCGTCCTTTCGGATATGTTGACGAGCCCACCGGCCGTGTCCATTATTTTGGCACAGATAATATTGGTCGTGATTACTTTTCAAGGTTGTTGTACGCGGGGCGCATCTCGCTTTCTGTTGCCTTATTGTCGGTCTTTATTTCCGAGCTTGTCGGTGTGATCGTTGGGGCGGTGTCAGGTTTTTATGGCGGCTGGGTCGATTCGGTCTTGATGCGCTTTGTGGAATTCATGTTGACCATTCCCACCCTGCCGTTGCTGTTGATCATTTCCTCCATGCTTTTGCGGAACGAAGATCTGATTCCCATTCCAGAGGGGGTGCTCAGAGTGGTGGGGAACATCATGCTGCTCGGTCCCAAAGATGCACGCAGCGCGGTCTTGATCGTGATCGTTCTGGCAGGCTTCGGCTGGCTTTCGTCCGCGCAATTGATGCGCGGAACAGTGCTTTCCCTGCGCGAGCAGACCTTTGTCGAAGCCTCCCGTTCCCTGGGCGCCACGGATGTATGGATCATCTTCAAGCACATGATCCCGAACGCGATGGCTCCGATCATCGTGGATGCTTCGCTCGGATTGGCGGGTTTCGTGGTCGCAGAAGCAGCGCTCGCCTTTTTAGGTTTTGGTATTCAAGATCCCATCCCTACCTGGGGCAATATGCTGTCTGCAACGCAAACGTACATGTTCGATAAACCCTGGCTTCCGCTCGTGCCGGGCCTGCCCATTTTTATTTGTTCTCTTGCTTTCAATTACATTGGTGATGGTCTGCGCGATGCGCTTGACCCGCGCTTGAAGTTATAGCGTTATGAAAAAAATCTCAAATATGGGAGTTACTTGTGGCAACAAATAATCAAACCCCTTTGCTTGAAGTACGTAATCTTAAGACTTACTTCTATACTGAAGACGGCGTTGTGCATGCCGTGGATGGTGTGGATTTCTATGTCAATTCCGGTGAGGTCTTGGGCATTGTGGGTGAGTCAGGTTGCGGCAAAAGCGTAACTTCACTATCCATCATGCGTCTGATCAGCCAGCCCGGCAAGATCGAGGCAGGCGAGATATTGTTTGAAGGCAAGGACCTTGTGAAGGCTACTGAAGAGGAGATGATGAAAATACGCGGCAACCGCGTTTCCATGATCTTCCAACAGCCGCAGTCCGCCCTAAACCCTGTATTCCGCGCCGGTGACCAGATCTCTGAGGTGTTGAATATCCATCAGGATTTCGGCAAGGAAGCGGGTCAAAAGCGCGCCGTGGAACTGCTCAAACTGGTGGGCATTCCCGAGCCTGAAAGCCGCGCCCAATCCTTCCCGCATGAATTATCCGGCGGTATGGCTCAGCGTGTCATGATCGCGATGGCGCTGGCTTGTGTGCCCGATCTGCTCATTGCGGATGAACCGACCACAGCGCTGGACGTCACCATTCAGGCTCAGATCCTGGATCTGATGCGAGACATGCGCACCCAGCTGGGCTCTGCCATGATCCTGATCACCCATGATCTGGGTGTGATCGCTGAAATGGCGGACCGCGTGGCGGTGATGTATGCGGGTGAGATCGTTGAACAATCATCAGTGGCGACATTGTTTGATGCGCCGCTCCATCCCTACACCAAGGGTTTGATCGGCTCCATCCCAGTTTTGGGCGAGGTGCGCGATCGATTGGATGTCATCCCGGGATCGGTTCCAAATCTGGTCAATCTTCCTACGGGCTGCCGCTTTGCGCCGCGCTGTATGGCGCGTGTGGAGCATAACCTGGCAATTTGTTCTGATAAGCGTCCTGAGTTAAACGAAGTTTCCACTGAGCATAAAGTACGCTGTTGGCTCTACCAGGATTCTGATCAGCATGTTGCTCCGATAAAAATTGGCAGTAAATCCTAAAGGGATGATGTGGCTATGAATACAAAAATGCAAACTCAAGAGAAGACCGACCTGTTGGTTGTAAAGAATCTAACAAAATATTTCCCGGTTCGTTCCGGTGTTTTTCAGCGTACGACAGCCTGGGTACAGGCTGTGGACAAGGTAAGCTTTGCGGTGAAAGCCGGCGAGACCTTGGGCATGGTGGGTGAGTCTGGTTGTGGAAAGACCACGGTTGGCCGCTCCATTTTGCGTCTGATCGAACCGACTTCCGGTGAAGTCTCCTTTAATGGTGAAGATATTATCAAGATGCGCCCCAGATCACTAAAAGCCTTACGCCGCGATATGCAGATCATCTTTCAGGATCCGTACGCATCGCTTAATCCGCGTATGCCGATCGGTGAAGCGGTGATGGAAGGATTGCAGATCCACAAGATCGGGCATCCCAAGGAACGCTGGGATGTTGCCATCAATATGTTAAAGAAAGTCGGGCTTGAGGAATATCACGCCCGCCGTTATCCGCATGAATTTTCCGGCGGTCAGCGCCAGCGCATCGGTATTGCGCGCGCCCTGGCGTTACAGCCAAAGTTCATTGTTTGCGATGAACCGGTCTCTGCGCTGGATGTTTCCATTCAATCACAGGTCTTGAACATCCTTAAAGATCTGCAAAAAGAATTCGGCCTCACCTATCTTTTCATTGCGCACAATCTTAGCGTGGTCGAGCATATCTCCGACCGTGTGGCGGTGATGTACCTCGGCAAGATGGTGGAACTTACCGGTCGCGATTCCCTTTACCGCGAACCTTTGCATCCTTATACAAAGGCGTTGCTTTCTGCGATTCCAGTGCCGCATCCAGAAGTCAAGCGTGACCGCACGATCCTCAAAGGCGATGTGCCCAGCCCGTTGAATCCGCCCAAGGGCTGCCGCTTCCACACACGCTGCCCGATCGCGGTCGCCAAGTGTTCACAGGATGAACCTGAATTCAAAGAGGCGAGGCCCGGACATTGGGTTGCTTGCTGGCTTGTGGAATAAAATTTTAAAATATAAAGCAAAAATAAAACCGCTGAAAGGCGGTTTTATTTTTGCTTTAAGGCATTTTTTGGGTTGAAAATACAACACCTTGACATATTAAATAAATAGCTTCCGGAAGTACAACTTATGGTCGTTTGATGTATAATTCGGCGTGCTTTGTTGGCAGTTCGTCCAGTTATTATCCCAATGTAGAAAAGGACCTCGCGCATGCCTGATCTTTTGTTAGATATTAAAGGCCTTGAAACTCATTTCAAGACTCCGGATGGGATTGTTCATGCAGTAAATGGTGTCTCCTTCGGCTTGAAGGAAGGTGAAACTTTGGGGGTGGTAGGTGAGAGCGGTTGCGGTAAGAGCGTGACCATGCTTTCTGTGATGGGGTTGATCCCGTCACCTCCGGGAAAAGTCGTTGCAGGGGAGGCGTTCTTTGTCGGTCAGGACCTGCTAAAGATGTCCAAAGATGATATGCGCCATGTGCGTGGTGCGCAGATCAGCATGGTGTTTCAAGACCCGATGACCTCGCTCAACCCTGTGTTGACGGTCGGTTTCCAATTGGAAGAGCCGCTCATGCTGCATCTTGGAATGACAAGATCGCAAGCCCGTGATCGTGCGGCTGAATTATTGGGAATGGTGGGAATTCCGAATCCCAAAGAACGTTTGAATGATTATCCCCATCAATTTTCCGGCGGTATGCGCCAGCGTGTGATGATCGCCATGGCGCTGTCCTGCAGCCCGCAAATATTGATCGCAGATGAGCCAACCACTGCCCTGGATGTGACCATTCAGGCCCAGATCATGGACCTGGTGAAACGCTTGCGTGATGAGCTGGGAATGACAATTATCTGGATCACACACGATCTGGGTGTCGTTGCCGGTCTGGCCAAGCGTGTGATGGTCATGTATGGCGGTTATATTATTGAAGAAGCGTCTGTCAATGAATTGTTTGCCAGCCCCACCCATCCCTATACGCTTGGTTTGATACAAAGCCTGCCGCGGGTGGATCAGGATCAGCATAAAAAATTATATTCCATTGAAGGTCTGCCCCCCACCCTTTATCAAAAACCGACATTCTGTCCATTCGCGCCGCGCTGCAAATGGGCCATGGAGCGCTGTTGGAAAGAGAATCCGGTCCTGGAAACTGTCGGCCCTGAACATCGTGTGGCTTGCTGGGTAGATACGAAAACGGGGAGAAACCGCTAATGGCTACTGCTAATAAAAATGATACTATGCTTCGCGTTGACAATCTTGTAAAGCACTTTCCGATCTATCGGGGCCTGTTTCAAAAACAGGTCGGCGCAGTGCGCGCTGTGGATGATATTTCTTTTGATATCAAACGCGGCGAGACACTGGGGCTTGTAGGCGAATCCGGCTGCGGCAAATCCACGACCGGGCGCGCCATTCTTCAGTTGTACCGCCCGACTTCCGGTAAAGTGGATTTTGACGGCGTTGATCTTGTTCACCTTAAGGGTGAGGAATTACGCCGTACACGCCGCAAGATGCAGATGATTTTTCAGGATCCATACGCCAGCTTAAATCCACGCATGACCGTCGGAGCCATTATTGGCGAACCGCTCATTGTTCATAATCTTGCTTCCGGCAAGGAAGTGGAAGATCGCGTTAAGCAGCTATTGGAACTGGTTAAGCTCAACCCGGCTTTTTCCTCCCGTTATCCGCATGAGTTTTCAGGCGGCCAGCGCCAGCGTATCGGCGTGGCGCGTGCGCTTTCCCTGCAGCCATCCTTCATTGTCTGCGACGAACCGATCTCCGCGCTGGATGTATCCATTCAAGCCCAGGTCGTTAATTTGCTGGAAGAATTACAGGAACAATTCAACCTGACCTATTTGTTCATTGCGCATGACCTTTCCATGGTGCGTCATATCAGTACGCGTGTGGCTGTCATGTACCTGGGCGTGATGGTTGAATTGGCTGACCGTGCAGGGTTGTATGAATCACCGCTGCATCCCTACACCAAAGCGTTGCTTTCAGCGGTTCCAATTCCTGACCCGATCGCGGAATCGAGTCGTAAACGGATGATCCTGGAAGGCGATGTGCCGTCTCCGGCGAACCCGCCATCCGGCTGCCGCTTCCGCACGCGCTGTCCGATCGCTGAGAAACTTTGTGCCGAGTCGCGTCCGGAGTTTCGCGAGGTAACCCCAGGTCATTTTGTGGCCTGTCATTTAGTCAAGTAAACGATCATTAAAATCTAAACTTAAAAGGAGGTGGTTGCTGCAAGTAGATAAGTACTTTGTTCTTCCAACTGTCTGTTCGTAAACAAACCTTTTTTCAACTATATGAGGAGAAGAAATATGCGTAAAATTTTTGCTTTATTGAGCCTCGTGGTCGTTTTGAGCATGGCTCTTGCGGCTTGTGGCGGCGGCGCTCCCGCTGCGACAGAGGCACCCGCCACCGGCGCTGAACAACCCGCCGCGACCGAAGCCCCCGCTGCTGCAACAGAAGCACCCGCTCCTGGAGCTGTCCGTGAGAACGTACTGCGCGTCAACACCGGTACATACCCCGACATTATCGACCCGCAGAAGTCATCTTTCGTCAATGAAATCGCCCACCTGAACAAGGTCTACATGGGCTTGACCACATTGAATGAAAAACTCGAAACCATCCCCGGCGCTGCTGAATCCTTTACATTCAACGATGATGCGACCGAGTTGGTCTTCGTCTTGAAGCCCGGCCTGCTCTACAGCGATGGCTCCGTACTCAATGCCAAGCGCTTTGAGTTCGCCTTCCAGCGCAATATTGACCCCGCCACCGCTGGCGAATATGCCTCCATCACAGACGAAATCGTCGGTGCTCCTGAATGGCGCGCTGCTGATACCACTGCTGCTGATTACGACCCCGAAGTATTCATTGCCGCCTTGGGTGTCAAAGCCTCTCATGCCGACGGCGCTGAATGCGTTGATTACGAAGACACCGAGTGCAATACCCTGACCATGAACTTCTCGAAGCCCGCCCCTTACTTCGCGACCATCGCGGGTATCTGGGTTGGTTATCCTGCCAAGGAAGAGAACATCGCCGAAGGTGGAGACATCTGGTGGACCAGCTCCAAGTACCAGGTCGGCAACGGCCCCTTCGTCTGGCAGAGCGTTGAGCCTTTCGTGAAGTCCGTCTTCGTCCCCAATGCCAACTTTGTTGGCGCTGGCATCCCCACCTACACACTTGAATTCAGCTACATCACCGACTCTGCCGTGGCTTTTGAAGCCTATAAGAACGGTGAATTCGATGTCGTTGGTTCGGCTGCAGAAGATCTTCCGGTCATCGATGCTGATGCTGATCTGACTGCCCAGCACGTCAAATACGCTGGTTCCTGCACCACCAAGATCCAGTTCAGCCTTCACCCGACCTGGAATGGCCAGCCGAATCCCTTGGCTGATCCGAAAGTTCGCGAAGCCTTTGCTTATGCTTACAATGCCGAAGGTTGGGTTACCGATGTCGATGGCGGCCTCGGCTCTGCCACCTGGAGTTGGATTCCCCCTGGCTATCCTGGATACGACGCTGCCTCCCCGCTTAAATTTGACGTGGAAGCTGCCAAGGCTGCCCTCGCTGCTGCTGGTGAAGAATTTAACTCCGCTGAGAAGCTGAATGCCATGGGCCTCAAGATGACCTATGCTGCCAGCGCCCGTAACCAACAACGCCACGAGTGGCTCGCTGCCAACTACAAGGAAACCCTTGGTGTTGACCTTGCGCTCGACCCCGTTGAACCCACCACCTTCACCGCTCTTCAGAAGGATCCCGATACCTATCCGCTGTTCTCCCGTGGCGGTTGGTGCGCTGACTACCCGGATCCACAGAACTGGTTGAGCGTGTACTGGCGCTCTGACACAACTTTCGCCAACCGCTTTGGTTACAACAATCCTGCCTTCGATGAACTCGTCAATAAGGGCGATGTCGAAACCGATCCGACCGCGCGTATGGAATATTACGCCCAGGCTCAGCAGATCCTTCTCGCTGACATCCCGGCTGCTTTCGGTTACAACTCCCTCAACCACTATCTTGTCAAGCCGTGGGTGACGGGTTTCAATACCACTCCTCAGGATGGAACCTATCCTGGTGATGTCACTCCGTGGACCATCACGATTGACACAATGATGCCGTAAGGTTTAAAAAAACCTTTGGTTTGATTTTGAAGTAAATTTTGGCAGGGGAACGAAAGTTCCCCTGCCAAAAACTTGTAAAATTTTTGCCCTTAAATATTCATTTGACAGGCTGTATTTTTCAAGAGAGATGCCATGCTTACTTATCTGATCCGACGATTGTTTTGGCTCGTTCCAGTTCTTCTTACCGTTTCTTTGGTAACTTTTATTATCATGCACAGTGCCCCTGGTGGTCCCTGGGATACCAGCGATGAACGCCGCCAGGTCGATGCCGCCACAGCAAAATCGCTGTCTGCATATTATGGATTAGATAAGCCGATGTGGCGCCAGTTCATGGCCTATGTCATTGGCGACACCAACAGCCAGACCGGTAAATATGTTTGTGGAGTTATTTGCGGGAATCTGGGACCTTCGTATCGCCAGCGCGGGCGCTCGGTGCAGGATATTCTTTTCGGCGCACCGGAAGGCAAGACCTTCTGGCAAAGCCGTTTTGGATACTCGGTGCGGCTTGGTGTAATGGCGCTTTCCATGGCGATGTTAATTGGAATTCCCCTCGGAATTATTGCCGCGCTAAAACAAAACACCGTCGTGGATTATGTCGCATTGTTAATTGCCACCAGCGGCATCTCGGTTCCAAGTTTTGTCCTCGCCATTTTTTTCATTATTATTTTTGCATCAAAACTGCACTGGGTTAATATTTTAGTTGACGACTGGACCCAGGTTAAATACTGGTTCATGCCCATGTCGGTCTTGGGGTTTGGTACCATGGCCTTCACCGCCCGCCTGACCCGTTCTTCCATGCTGGAAGTAATGCGTCAGGATTATGTGCGCACCGCCCGCGCCAAAGGCCTGGCTGAACGCGTGGTCGTGATGGCGCATATGTTCAGGAATGCTTTGATCCCCGTGATCACCATCCTCGGACCTGCGCTGGCGGGCCTGGTGACCGGTTCCTTTATTATCGAAACCATGTTCAGCTTCCCGGGTATGGGGCGCGCCTACGTGCAGGCCATCGGCCAGCGTGATTATTCCATGATCATGGGAACTACCGTTGTTTACGCTTTACTTGTAGCGGTTGCCAATTTAAGCGTGGATTTTATCTACGTTTTTGTTGACCCACGCATCAGACTGGAGGAATAAAAAATGACCGTTGCCTCTCAACCCGAAACACATAATATCGCCAGCCTGAATGCCATTACAACTCCAAGCAGAAGTCTGGGACAGGAAGCCTGGTCGCGCTTGATCCGCAACAAAGCTTCTGTTGTGGGTATGTTCATTATTGGTTTCTTCCTTTTCCTGGCGGCGTTTGCTTCCGTCATTTCGCCCATGGATCCTCTGAAGTTACATAGCGGCAAGAAGTTTTTACCTCCGCCCTTCGATGCGGGACAGACCAACATCAAATCTGAAGCGGATTTTCTGCTTGGCACCGACTCGCTGGGGCGCGATGTTTTGAGCCGTGTTATCTATGGTTCGCGTGTCTCCATGGCGGTTGGGTTTTTGCCTACAGCCATTATCCTTTTGTTGGGAACAACGATCGGGATGACCGCTGGCTACCTTGGCGGGAGAGCGGATAATATCCTGATGCGTCTGACCGATGTGGTCTACGCCTTCCCGGACTTATTGTTCTTCATCATTGTTATGGTGGCATTGCGTGATACCTTTATCGGACAGTTAATGAATGGCTTGGTGCTGTTATTTGCCGCGCTGGCTATTGTCAATTGGGTGGGCGTTGCCCGTCTGGTACGGGGTCAGGTTCTCTCACTCAAACAAAAGGAATTTGTAGAAGCTGCGCGCTGTATTGGCGCGACCGACTTCCGCATCATGTCCAGCCATATCCTGCCGAACAGCCTCGGGCCATTGATCGTGAGCGCTGCGTTCCAGATCCCCGGCTTGATCATTACTGAAGCCATTCTAGGGTATTTGGGTGTTGGTCTGCGGCCTGCGACAGACAGCACCAGTTTCTTTATTACCAGTTGGGGTACGTTAATGCTTGACGGGCAATCCGCCATTAATACACAGCCCTACCTGCTGCTTACGCCCGCCGTTTGCGTGGCTCTGGTTGTGCTGGCGTTCACCTTCCTTGGGGACGGTTTGCGCGATGCGCTTGACCCGCGTATGCGCGGCACGCAATAAAACATGGATTAAGAAAATATAAAGGATTCGGGTCACAAAACCTGAATCCTTCTTTTATTAAACGCTTCCCTGTTGCCCCCCGCGGAAGGTTTGGGATCAAGAAGCTATGTCGGGCTGGTATTGCAAATTGAACATATTTTGTTTGGTGGTTTCTGTAAAAATGTGAGGTATCCATGGCTTTTGTAACTGTAAACGGCGCGGAAATATATTATCAAACGTATGGAAGAAAACGACCAGGTCAGGCTCCCATTTATCTTATTCATGGGGCAACTGGAACAGGGCATTCCAATTGGAACAAGGTCGCCCCCCAGCTCGCGGAGGATTTTTATGTGATCGTGCCGGACTGCCGCGGGCATGGTCGGTCCACCAACCCGAATATGACCTATTCCTTCAAGGAACTCGCTTCAGATGTGGCTGGTACGATCCGTGCGCTTGGGTTTGAACGCGCGCATGTCATCGGACACAGCAATGGCGGCAATATCGCATTGGTCACACTCGTTGAACATCCTGATGTGATCCAAACCTGCATACCACAGGCAGCCAATGCGTGGGTGAGTCCAGACCTGGTCGAAAAAGAACCGCCCATTTTTGACCCGGACTTCATTCAACGCGAACGCTCGCTCTGGTATGAAGAGCTGGTTAATCTTCATGCGCCGCTTGGCGAGAATTACTGGCGCGATCTTGTTTTAATGACCGTGAAGGAGATTATCAGCGAACCGAACTATACACCCGCAGATCTTGCCAGGGTGAGCCGCCCTACTTTGATGATCCAAGGTGAAGTGGACAGGGTCAACGCGCCGTATAAACATGGTCAATTCATCGCGCGTTATATTCCTGCGGCTGAGGCATGGATTCCCAAGGGAATTGCACATACTGTCCACGATGAGATCATGACGGAGTGGCTTGAACGTGTGCGTGATTTTATTGCGCGGCGTGGAACAGATGCGAGCGAGAAGTTGTATCGCTATCGTCTTGAACGTCATCAAGACAGTCGCAAAGGCATTTTTGATCCGCGATTAAATGCCGATGGTGTATTGATCGGTACGGTTTTGAATGAGGAAATGCAGGCAGAGGTTTTGAAGGTCCTGGATGTTCCTCCGGTTGAGAATAAATTGAAAGTGTTGATTACAAAAGAAACACCATGGGCGCTGATCAATCGTCCGCTAGAGGATGTCCGCCGCAAGCCGTCGATCCTTGCCGAACGGGTCAGCCAGGCACGGATGGGGGAGTCTGCGCGAGTGATCGAAACAAATGGGGATTGGAGCCTGGTCCGCCTGGAGCATGATGGATATTCAGGATGGGTTCATTCTGCATCACTGCATATTTGCGCCGAGAGTCATGTCCGCACTTTTCAAAGTCAGTGCAATGTGATCGTATCCGCTGTCCTGGCAGAAGCGCAGAACGACGAGGATGTCCTGGTGCAGAGAATTCCCTTCGCCACGTTGGCATATCGGGTGGATGAAAAAGAGGCGCTTTCGTTCCTCCAATTGCCGGATGGGCGGATATGGAAAGTCCGCAGTCAGGATCTGACTCCTCTTGAAAATCGTCCCACGACAAACGAAGATGGGATCAAGCGAACATTGGATCTGATCCAGCGCTTCTGTGGCGTGCCATATCTATGGGGCGGGCGCACTCCGTATGGTTTTGATTGTTCTGGTTTGGCTGGTACGTTCTACTCATTCATGGGTGTAACCATTCCACGCGACGCGGATCAACAATATCTCGCGGGTGAAGTGGTGGAAGGCACGCCTGCGCCTGGAGATCTGCTTTACTTTGGGGAGAAGAATGAGGACGATGACTCAGTTCACATCAGTCATGTGGCGGTTTCGCTTGGCGGTGACCTGTTCCTTCATTCCAACGGAGCGGATTGGGGAACTTCATACAACTCGTTTGACCTGGCGAGCAAGATATACCGCAAGTGGCTGCATGAGAATTACCGCGGTGCACGGAGGTTTCGATGAAACTTTCAGTTCAACCGATGACGCTGAATTTGAAGACAACATTTCGCGTATCGCATGGCGCAAGTGACCAGCGCCATAATGTGCTCGCGGTGATCGAACACAATGGCTTGGTTGGGTATGGGGAGGCGGCGGCAGTGTTCTATTATGGCGATACTCAGGAGAGTTTGTCCGCGTATATCAATGCACTTCCGCCATTGGGCGACGATCCCTTTTTGCTGGAAGAAATATTGAACTCGCTTCCACCCGGCCCCCATGCGGCGCAGGCGGCTGTTGATATTGCCTTGCATGATCTGTGGGGAAAGATGCTCGGTCAGCCGCTGTATCGTTTGTTCGGGTTGAAACCCGCGCCTCTGCATCAAACATCATTTACGATCGGCATTGACACTCCTGAGGTAATGGCTCAGCGTGTAAAGGAATCGAACTACCCTGTCATCAAGGTCAAGCTAGGCCCGGATGATGCCGAAGCAACAGTGGCGGCTATCCGTCAATCAACGAATGCGCGTTTGCGCGTGGATGCCAATGCCGCCTGGACGCCTGAGCAGGCTTTGGAGTTGATCACGCGCCTGTCGCAATATGATCTTGAATTGATCGAGCAGCCCCTGCCAGCCGGTGATGTGGAATCTTATTCGTGGCTGCGTGGTCAGTTGCGCGCGCGCGGCGTGCCGACGCCCATTTTTGTAGACGAAAGCGTGAAGACATCCCATGATGTTGCCGGCTTACGCAGGCGCTGTGGATGGGGTGGTTGTTAAATTAATGAAAACGGGCGGCTTGCGTGAAGCGCTGCGAACAATTCATACAGCCCGCGCGAATGACATGAAAATCATGCTTTCCTGCATGATCGAGAGTTCCGTGGGTGTGACCGCCGCAGCGCATCTTGCCCCGCTTTGCGATCATCTGGATCTGGACGGACCTTTGTTGATCGGCAATGATCCATTTAGTGGGATTCGTTATGACGGCGCAAATTTGTTCCTGCCTGAAGGTCCAGGTTTGGGCGTGCTTCCAATAAGCAAATAGTACAGATGTTAAGCAATATTAATAGAAACAAAAAAGAATCATTGAAAAATGGTTCTCTTTTTGTTGTACCTGGTTTGAAATCTTTTGCTCAACGTTAATCGTTTATCGTTGTTATAATTGCGGCGTTATGATTCATATCCTTAAATATTCTCACGCGCGACTTTGTATTGGCAGGCGATCATGAAAAAAACACTTCCCCTTGTGCTCTTACTTTTTATTGTCATTTCTGCATGTGGAATTTCTCAACTGGCAGCACCGACTGAAACTCCCACTGCCGAGGTTGTGACCCCCCTTCCTTCGCCGACGGTTACTCCCGAGCCGCGCTCTCTTTCGATCTGTCTGGGACAGGAACCCAATTCCCTTTATCCATTGGGTGATCTGAATGCGGCAGCGCGCAGTGTCCTGGCTGCCATCAATGACGGTCCGATCGATACGATTGGATATGATTATCAGCCTGTGATCATTACGCGGATACCCTCCCTTGAAAATGGCGACGCTGAGATCGTCAGCACACCAGTGCAGGTTGGGGGGGAGGTGGTGGATGCGGACGGTAATCTGGTCTTCTTGAACACGGGTGTCCGTGTCCGTCCTTCTGGATGCCGCGCCGATGATTGCGTCATTACCTATGACGGCACCACTCCGCTTGAAATGGATCAAATGGTCGTGAAGTTTACTTTGCGCCCAGACCTGACCTGGGCCGATGGCACGCCGCTGACTGCGGACGATTCTGTTTTTGCATTCACGCTCGCGACAGGTCCTGATGCGGCTGTAAAGTCTGTTTTGGTTGAACGTACACAAACCTATGAGGCCACCGACCCGCAGACCCTCCAATGGTGGGGCAAGCCTGGCTTCATTGACCCCACGTATTTCACGAATATTTGGGCGCCAGCGCCGAGGCACGCCTGGAGCCAATTTTCAGCCCAGGAATTACCTGACATTGATATTGCCTCGCGTTCACCGATCGGATGGGGTCCCTATATGGTCGATGAATGGGTTGATGGCGACCACATCACCTTGGTAAAGAATCCATACTATTTCCTTGCCGCAGATGGCTACCCCAAGTTTGACACGCTCACGTATCGATTCATCGAAGACCCGAACATGGCTCTCAGCGAGCTGGTTGCCGGACGCTGTGATATTCTCGACCCAACCATTCGGCTTGATAATTTCGCAGGTCTGTTGCAGGAAATGCAGTCTGGTGAACAGGCTCAGGCTTTCTTTGTGCCCGGTATGACCATCGAGTGGCTTGGGCTTGGCATTACCCCCGCATCTTACGATGATGGATATAGCCCGGCGCGTGAGGGAGACAGGCAGGATATTTTTGGCGATGCGCATACGCGCCAGGGCATTGCTTATTGTCTTGATCGCGAGGGAGTTGTCAAAAATGCCCTCTATGGTCTAACAACTGTGCCATCAACATACATCCCAGCGGGACATCCCGTTTATGACCCTAATTTAAATGCGCTAGCCTATATACCTGAAACCGGCATCTCCCTGCTCGAACAAGCCGGCTGGCGGGATGTGGACGGCGACCCGTCCACGCCGCGCACAGCCGTCAATGTGGAGAATGTAACTGCGGGCACGCCCCTGCAATTAAATTACTACACAACGACCGCCACACAGCGCAGACAGGTGGCGGACATCCTTTCGAAATCGCTTGCCCAATGCGGCATCGGACTCAATGTGCAATATTTATCGCAAAACGATCTGTATTCCCCCGGACCGCAGGGACTTCTTTTTGGACGCCGCTTTGACCTTGTTCAATATGCGATGGGAGTTGACAGCATTGAACCTCCCTGCGGCTGGTTCACTACGAATGAGATTCCCACAGCTTCCAATTCATGGGTCGGCACGAACTTAACCGCCTATAAAAATGAGGAGTTTGA
The DNA here is from genome assembly GCF_016711665.1 of Candidatus Villigracilis saccharophilus. Lineage (NCBI taxonomy): Bacteria > Bacillati > Chloroflexota > Anaerolineae > Anaerolineales > Candidatus Villigracilaceae > Candidatus Villigracilis > Candidatus Villigracilis saccharophilus. Next base: position 34,685 of record NZ_JADJSO010000082.1, on the reverse strand, counting down.
TGCTGCCTGCCGCGCAGCCCAATTGACGCTGCCGGGCGATGCCTCCTATGTCGAATCATACCGCCAAACACAGGTGCTTTTCTCGACCGAACTTCCCGCCATTCCACTTTATTACCGTCTGCGGATCGCCGCCGCCCGTCCCGACCTTTGTCATTTTGATCTCGACGCGACTGCCAATCCGCTCTGGAATATCGAAGCCTTTGACATGGGCGAAGCCTGCAAGGATTGATCCGCTGTTCTCCTAAAAGGCGATACTGTTCAGATCGATCATAAATTTAAAAAAGTAGGTTTATTATGGATCGTACTATATTGATCGTTGACGATCATCGGGATATTTTACGTTTGCTCCATTCTGCGCTGGATACGCTCAAGCTTAAGAAAATAAAAATCTATGAAGCCCCATCCGGCGAAGAAGCCTTGCTTGAATCCACACGCAATAAGATCGATTTATTGATCACAGATTACAAACTACCGGGCTTCAGCGGCATGGACCTGATGCACAAGATCCGTGTGCGTCATCCGGACGTACAGATCATCTTTATCACCGGCGTTGCCGATCGGAATGTGCGTGAAGAGATGCTTAATGCCGGGGTCTCGGCAGTATTTGACAAGCCCATTCCCTTAAGCGATTTTTTGGATGCGGTTGAACGCAGTCTTGGGCTTGTGCAAACGATCTTTCCCTCTGAAGGAAAAGATAAAAAAATAGAAGGGCGTCACGCCGTACTTTCAGACCTGCTTGCCAATTTTAGGCAGGATATCAAGGCCGATGCTGTCTTCCTGCTCAATGACCGTGGTCTCGTCCAGGTGCGCGCCGGTAAATTGCATGATGGCAGCATGGAAGTTTCGCTTATTTCCACCCTGATGGCGATCCATGGGGCGAGCCTGAAAGTTGCCCGTCATAATCATCAGGACACGATCGACTCGTATCATGTCTTTTCCGGCGGCGATCACGACCTGCTTTTTATCCCGGTTACTCCGCTGTATGCCTTGCTGGTGGCTGGCAATAAACTTGCCACTGCGGAACGAATCCTCGAGAGCGTCAGCGCTTTACTGGCGCTACGCAAGCAGGTGGAACGTTCGCTTAAGTCGATGGGTGTGACTGGTGAACTCCATCTTTCGCATGTGGATGTAAAACCCGCCCCATTGTCTGTGCCCGAGCCTGATCCTGTTCAAGTGCAAGAATCGCCGGTTGATGCCGTTCCTTCGCCGGAAATGGAGGCGCTTCTGAAGAATGCATCTGCAAACACGACATCCGACGATACTGACGATTTCTGGAATCAGGCTGTCGAAAAACTTGTTAATAAACCGGTTAATTCTGATGTCATGTCAATGGAAGAGGCACGCAAGCTCGGACTTATTCCGGATGGAAATTAAAAAGTTGTGATACAATTTTGCGCGCACTGGGGTATGGTGCAACGGCAGCACACCAGCCTTTGGAGCTGTGGATCTTGGTTCGAATCCAGGTACCCCAGCCTGACAAACCCGTCCAAGCGGGAATTCTTTTCAAAACAGGATTTATACGGATCAGCCCGTGTAGATCCTGTTTTGGTTGAGGTGACATCATGAGAGTAACAGCCATCCTGCTCGCGGCCGGGCAGGGCACCCGTATGAAATCGTCCCTGCCGAAGGTTTTGCATCCTGTCGCAGGCAAGCCCATGATCTGGCATGCGTTGGAAGCGATCAAACAATCCACGACCGAGAAACCGGTTGTGGTGGTCGGTCACGGCGCGGATGAAGTAATAAAATACCTGGGAGACTCCGCGCAAACTGTTTTGCAGGAGCCGCAATTGGGGACTGGACACGCCGTCATGCAAGCCGAAGCCTTGTTGAAAGGTAAAACGGAACTGGTGGTTGTCTGTTACAGTGATATGCCCTTGCTGCGCGGTGAGACTTTACAAAAACTGGTTGAAACACAAAAGAATAACAAGGGGCCAATCTCGATGCTGACCGTTCACGCCGACAATCCGCGCGGATTTGGCCGCGTCATCCGCAATGATGATGGAACTGTGTCGTCCATCGTGGAAGAATATGTTGCCACGGCGGAACAGTTACAGGTCAAGGAATTGAACGTGGGCGGGTATTGTTTCGATGCGGATTGGTTGTGGGATGCGCTGAGCCGCATCCCAAAGAATTCGAAAAAAGGTGAATATTATCTGACCGATACCGTCGAGCTTGCTGCCAAAGACGGCTTGACCGTTCAAGCCACCGTGATGGATGATCTTGAAGAGACGATCGGGGTGAATACGCGCGTACATCTCTCGGAGTGCGAAACGGCGATGCGCAGGCGCATTAATCACGAGCATATGTTGAACGGTGTCACGATGGTTGATCCTGCCTCCGTCTATATTGATATTGGTGTGACGATCGGAGTGGATACGGTCATCATGCCGAATACATACATTCATGGAAAGACAGAGATCGGGGAATGCAATGTGGTCGGCCCGAATTCCATCGTTCGCAATTCAAAGATCGGAAATCGCTGCAAGGTGCTGGCTTCCGATTTGGAAAGCGCGGTTCTGGAGGATGATGTGGATATGGGACCTTTCGCGCGCTTGAGAAAGGGCGCGCATTTGGGTAATCATGTTCACATGGGCAACTTTGGCGAGGTCAAGGATTCGTATCTTGCCGCTGGCGTGAAAATGGGACATTTTTCCTATATAGGCAACGCGCAGATCGGCTCGAATACCAACATCGGCGCGGGGACGATCACATGTAATTATGACGGCGAGAAAAAACATGCCACCGAGATCGGCGAGGATGTTTTCATTGGCTCAGATACCATGCTTGTCGCGCCGCTTAAGATCGGGAACGGCGCGCGCACAGGCGCCGGCGCGATCGTGACAAAGAACGTGGCGGAGGATACCCTGGTGGTGGGTATGCCCGCGCGCCCGATCAAAAAATTGGAAAGAAAAGTGAAGAAGTAGAATAAACCAGAGGATTCTATCTTATGAAACTTACGAACGAAGAACGCCGGTCCATGATCGACCTTGCCAATGAGGCACGCAAACACGCCTATGTGCCATATTCCAAATACCCAGTTGGAGCGGCAATACGAACAAAGAGCGGACGGTTATTTACAGGCGTGAATGTTGAGAATGCCGCCTATCCACAAACCATGTGCGCCGAACGTGTCGCGATCTTCAAGGCTGTCTCTGAAGGCGAGTCTGAATTTGACGTGATCGCGGTCGTTACGAACAATGGCGGCTCTCCCTGCGGCGGATGCAGGCAGGTCATGGCTGAATTTGGACTGGATACGATCGTCTTAATTGCGGATGGAAATGGGGAATTAAAAAAAGAAATGACGGTGGCCGAAATATTACCCGAGGCATTTACGCCGAAACATTTGTTGTGAAAGCAGATAAAAACGCAGGCAGGGAAACAAGCACACATCTTTGTCCGCTTGTTCATCCGCCTGCTTTTGTACGTGTATACTTCATCCCATGACCGAACCCCGCTCTTTCCGCGTTTCTGCTGTTGTGCTTCGCCATAAAGATTGGGGTGAAGCCGACCAGCTGCTGACCATCTATACTCGCGAACTGGGAAAGGTGCGCGCTGTTGCCAAAGGCGCGCGCAAGATCACTTCACGTAAGGCGGGACATTTACAGCCGTTCACCCATGTGACTTTACAACTTGCGCGCGGACGTGACCTGCTGATCGTGACGCAGGCTGAAACTGTCAATGCCTTTTTAGCCATTGGCGCAGACTTGATGAAGACTGGCTATGCTTCCTACGTGATCGAGTTGTTGGATCGTTTCACTTATGACGATGATGGCGGACATCCTTCAACATTCAAACTGCTTGTTGAAACACTTGACCGCCTCGAAAAAGAATCCGATGCGTGGGTGGCGGTCCGCTACTATGAAATGAGATTGTTGGATTATGTCGGCTTTCGTCCGCAGATGTTTGAATGTGCCAATTGCGGGCGCGAGATCCTGCCTGAAGATCAGTTCTTCTCGTTCAGCGCGGGCGGTGTGATCTGTCCGCGCTGCGGGGTGGGACTGTTGAATATTAATAAAATTTCGGTCGAAACACTGAAATATTTGCGTCACTTCCAGCGCTCCACATATCGCGATGCCTCCCGCGCCAATCCGGGTTCTGAAGTCAAGAAGGAAGCGGAAATCTTGATGCAGGGATATTTCACTTATTTGCTGGAACGCGAGTTGAACACGCCGGGCTTTATCAAGCGCGTTAAGTCCTGATCCGTTTTCCCCAATTTAAAACAAAAACCCATGCGACAAGAATAACGATCGGTTTTAAGAACCGCCATAATAGGATCTGGAACCAGCGCCACTTAAGCGGATAAATGATCTGCGTAATGACCCAGCGCGCGAATAATGTTTGACCAAGCCCGCTCCATACGAGCCGACGCTTGTATCCGCTAAATGAAAATTCGCCACGCCGAATCGACGCCCTGATCTCCTGCGCCGCAATGGCGCCGTATCCCAACGCCATACTGATGCCTTCGCCGAAGATCGGGTCTGCTCCCACGGCGTCACCAACCAGCAATACGCGTGGAACTGAAATAGGATTGAACGGGTCATACCAGCGGATGGGATGTCCCTTGAGCTCATGATCATCGAGGTTGAATCCATGCCGCGCCATTTCATCGGCTAAAGGTTTCTTAAGCGGCGGACGTTCCTGGTCTGCAAGCAGGTTCGTATCATAGATTCCCCAGCAGCGCATTGGCTCGCCGTTGATTTGCGTAGGAAAGTCCCATACATAACCCGCGATATTATCTGGTACTGGAAAGAAATCAAAGTAGGCCTGGCTTGTTGCGAGGGATGTCGTTGCGAAGGTCGTTCTTCCCAAGATTGCTTCGTCCTCGTAATGATGGGGTAGTTCTGGAGTAATCACTTCCAACACCTGCGCCGTATAAACTGGCGTGTTTGGCAAAACACTTCTGTGTGTAATTCCATTTGACCCGTCCGCGCCGACAACGATCTGTGCACAGAAATTTCCCTGGTCGGTCTCAACGGTTACGCCATCTTTGTCAGGGATAATATTTTTTACAGTAACGCCTTCTCGAATTTCGATCCCTGCTTCACGAGTTTTCTTTGCCAGCCAGTGGTCGAACTCGTTACGGCGGATCACGCGGATGGTGTGACTCTTTGGCACGCTGATCTTGATGCCCCTGCCCTCAAACTCAAAATGCGCCGCGGATGCATCCACATGCGGGACTTCGCTGACATCCAGACCGAGTCGCTGTAAAATAATTTCTGCATCTGCGACAAGCCCGCCGGCGCACAGTTTTGGGCGTGGGTAATGCATCTTTTCCAGGATCAGGATTCGATGGGACAGATGCGGGGCGATCTTCGTCAGATGTAATGCGGTGGAGAGTCCGCTTGGTCCGCCGCCGATGATCAGGATGTCTTTTTCCATTCCCTAATTTTCCCACATTTTATTTCATCATTGCGAGCCGTAAAGTGCGCGACTCGCAATGACGAAATATATTTTTAATCCGCAGCGGCTGGAGTTGTGACTGCGCTGATGTTCCCTTTCCAGAAGAATGCCCAATACATAAACACCGAGATGGTGTATAGAATGATCGTGCCAATGAACGGCGGACCAAATCCATAGCGCACTTGCAGCCAGCCGCTGATGGTGGGACTGAATGCCCAGCCGAAATTCCACGCCATGCTGGTCAGGCTTGCGACAGTGGCGCGTGCGGACGGTTCAACGTGTTCCATGATGAAAGTTTGATAGACGGGTGAACTCATATTCATTAATGAGAGACGGATGTAATAACTCGCAGCGCCGACCCAGACGATGGGGGAGAAGCCAAGCAGGATCAAGAATGGGATCGAAAGCGCCTGCGTAATCACCACCAACTGTATCTTGCCTGTGCGTTCGGCTAGCGGCGGCGCGATCAACAGGCCGACGCCCATCGCCAGTGATCCCCATGCGAACAATGTGCCGATGACCGTATCTGGTTGATTATGAACAACGCGAAAGAAGACATTCATGAAGGGCATGATCAACCCTGCCCCGAGTGAGGTAAGAAGCATGGGCAGAATTAACTTGCTCAGCAGGAGGGGATTTTTTGCCGCATATTGAAATGGGGCGAACACTGCACGTTGACTCTTCTCGAGTTTTGGTGAGGCGAGCGACAGCAGCGGGATGATCGCAATCGCCGCGCCAATGCCGATGATGAATATGGAATTGCCATAGGCCGTGCTGCTGGTCGCGGTCACATTTTGGGCGTTGCCCATCCATGTCGGGAGATAGCCGCCGACCCAGTTGCCGACAGATGCCATGGTCATCTGCAGGCCCTGGCCGAAACTGAAAAGATAGGTGCGTTCTTTTTCGTCGCTGTTCTCCATCAAAAATGGTGACATTGTTACGCCAGCCAAACTTTGCGCGAGGCCGGAAACAATGTTCATGGCGTAGAACATTTCTTCAGACGGCCAGATCGCCATTGCCAGAATGGAGAAACTCAACAGCCCGCCGGAAATGATCAACGAACCTTTGCGCCCGATCATGTCCGCAAGGTAGCCCAGTGGAAGAGCGGCCAGTAAAGCGACGAAACTGCTGGTTGTGATCAGGTTGCCGAGCATGGCTTCATTGAAGCCGAGACTGAGCACAAAAAAATTGAACAACAAACGAAAGACGCCCATCACGCCGCCGGTGATGATGACGTTTAAAAGATACATACGCGCGTTCGGTTTGAAGGCGCGTATGTGCATCCCATATTCATTGACCAGATGCGATGGGTTGAAGTTCATTTTTGGTCTTTGATTATTCATTCCTGATCGTTATTCCCGGGTTGGATCGTTTTGTAGAAAGGACGTCAGATTCTCGAATGCGCCTTCAAGCGCCTGCTTGCGGATCGCGTATCGTTTTTCTTCATGTTCAAGTGAAAGTTCGACGAGACTTGCAAGGCGTAACTCGCTCAAATGGTGAGTCACTGTTGGCGGGCGCAATTGCAATCGGCGGGCAAGCTCCGTGGGCGTCAGGCTTTCGCGTGAAAGATAGAAGAGGATCTTCAATCGTGTCGGGTCTGCCAATGCTTTGAGAGAACGCACCAGACCATCAGGGACCGTTTCGCCGGGGATGACTGACATATTCACAGGCCGCGCACCGAACACGATCAGCTGGGTGTCTGCATCCAGTTTTTCGAACAAAATAAGCGGCGTCGTCCAGAAGGCGGGGGCGAACACCAGCCTGGAGGCGTGGAATTCCTCTCCCAATTGAACGCCTTGTGAAAGTTCCATGAACAATTCCTGGACTGACAGGCGGGTTGAAAGATCCTTTGCGTGGTCCAGACCGGCCTGGAGGGCAGGCCTGATCCGCTTTTCTTCCTCTTCAAAAAACGCCTGATAGTAAGATTGCAACGCCGAGAGAAAGCCGTCTCCCAATTCATCGGGGCGGCTCCACCAATCGAGAGCGCGTTCCAGAGAGTCTCTCTTTAATGACCTGCCTGGTTTTTTACCAAAGACCTTCATAAAAAAATCAGCATCTTGAAGTGTCCATTGGCGGCTGTCGGCGATCCTTAACAGTGTTTCGTTGAACTGTTTATGCTTTGCCGACATTTCTGTTCCATCATCTTCACATGGCTTGTCAACTTCTTGAAGTTTGATCATTCGTTGTGAGGAGGGAATCTGTTTCAATGCCCAAAGTGCGGTGATGGCGTCTTTGGGCATTGGCAGGTTGCTGATCCAGGACATCGGCACGCCGGTCAGCGAGTACACATCTTCCAGTAATTTTCGCTCCGCTGCGGGAATGCGCGAGCGTACACCGGCCGCCCACGAAGCGCGAATTCCAAACTGATCTGGATTGTGCAGGACGTGCAGGCTGATGAATAATTCGTAAGCGGTGCCGAAGTCCCATTGGATGGTGGGGGAGAAGTTGGCTTCGTTGGTCATGGCTTCCTGATTAGATCCCTGTTATTTCTTCTTTAATTTTTTGCCGATCGAAATCAACATCTGGCCGGTGTTGCGGTCAATGTGGTCGTTGAAAGGCGGGATGTTTACGAACATTTTTCCGATCGTTTCGAGGATCTGCCCGGTCTCATGCGTGAACAGTTCGCGCACATTGCCAGGGTGAGTATGCATGGGGTCAGACAGATCTGAATCAGCCGTTGATCTTTGCTTCTCGATAAAATTGTTGATCATGGCGAACTCCTTTCACTAATAAAGACCAGTTTAGGCATTTGACTATGTTAGACGTATGTCTAATTAGATATTAGTCTAATAAAATCGGTTTGTCAATAGGAAAATGAGATTCCCGCTTCATTTATGACCTTTTGCCTGGTCTGGTCAACGAGAATACTGGTCCCCGCTTTTGTTATGCACTAGAAGCGGCGCTGTCCTTTTACGAATCCATGCGCTGGGAATTTGACTTAGAACAAGTGTTCTAATATAATACCCCTCATGTTTCTTCTACCCCGCCGTCTTCGAGCATTATTCAAAAAGAAAAAGGGAGATGATGAATCGCGGATATTTTTACAGGATGAGCAGATCATTATGCTTGTAAAAAAGGTTGCTGAACAGCAGGGTCGTTCAGAAGAAGAAGTTATCACCGACTTTACCAAAGCCGGCTGGAACCAATTGCAGCACATAACCGAATTGGAGGAACGGTGGGATTCTTTATCCCACCGTGAACAGCAGGTCGTTGCATTGATCTGCCTCGGCCACAGGAATTATCAAATCGCTGAAATATTGGTCATAGCGCCGGAAACTGTGAAGACCCATTTACAAAATATATTTGACAAGTTCAATTTACGCAGCAGCAGGGAACTTCGCCTTGCGCTACGGGACTGGAATTTCGCAGAGTGGTGGGAGCAAGATCGGCAGGCGTAGGACTCTCATTCGGTCTCCTGCCCATATTTGGGTCAACCATTGGTTGACTGCAACAATCCCCCGTGAGGGGATTGTTCTTTAAGTCCATTTGAGCTATTTTGTGAAAGCGGCTTATCGTTAGATGATCACACTGTTTGAGGATTTATAAATGAAAATATTGAAACGAGCGCTCAAGGTATTTCTTATTCATACCCATCGTGACAGGAAAGCTGTCCACGAACTTTACTCCTGTCTTGTAGAAGATGGAATAAGCCCGTGGCTGGATTCAGAAAGGTTGCTGCCCGGCCAGGATTGGAGACATGAGATCCGCAGGTCAATTCTCATGAGTGATATCGCCATTGTGTGTTTGTCCAGAAGGTTTATTCGGCATCACGGATATTGTCAGGAGGAATTGAAGATCGCTCTGCAAAAGGCGAAATTGCTATCAGATGGCGAGGTCTTCATTATCCCTGTGCGGTTGGAAGAATGTGATGTGCCTGAAGCCTTGCTCCGCTGGCATCGTGTGGATTTGTTCTCTACGGATGGTTACACAAAACTTTTTCGTTCACTAAGAGCCCAGGTTGAAGTGGATAAAAAATGATTCCCATGTCCCAATTCAAAGCACTGTATAATTTCAAAACGTTAATTCCGAGGATGGTGATATGAGTGAAACCAAACGATCCATTAGATTATTCATTTTTATATTGACTGGCATTTTGTTATTGGGTGTCATTTTTGTGGCTGGGTTAATGACAATTTTTACACCTATAAGAACGAAGAGCGTACCATCTGCCCAAACGGTAACAGGCATCTCAACCCCTTTGGCTGCTGAAATTATGGATGCGAAAGGTGTCCCCATGCGCCTTGTGCCCGCGGGGGATTTCATCATGGGCAGCGATGACGAGATGGCTCGTGATGCCCAGCCTGCTCGCACAGTTAGCCTGCCGGACTTCTATATGGATCTCTATGAGGTGACGCGGGCGCGTTATAAGGACTGTATCGATGCCGGGGCATGCAGCGACAACCTAAATATTCCCAACTTTGAAGATTACTTTAAAGATTCCAACTTCCCAATGTCAGGACTGAACTGGGAGCAGGCAAAAGCCTATTGCGAATGGCGCGGCGCACGCCTGCCGGGTGAAGCGGAATGGGAGAAAGCCGCGCGCGGGACGGATGGGCGTACTTATCCATGGGGAGAGGAATATGACCCGGCGTATTTTCAAACGCAGGCTGGCGGTCCCCATGAGGTTGGAAGCTATGAAAAAGGCAAAAGCCCGTATGGAATGTACGATATGGCGGGTAATGGCTGGGAATGGACGGCGGACCCGTTGACAGTGTATCCGGGTAACCAGGGAGACCACAGCTACTACCGCGAGACGGATCGGGTTTTACGCGGCGGCTCGTGGGATCATCCCGACCGTTACATTGTCAGTACCTGGTACCGTTTTGCCAGCAATATGGGAGACAATTCAGGCTATATCGGCTTTCGCTGCGCAAAGGATGCCCCGTAAAACATCCCATCATGTTGATATATTCAAAAGCCAGTCCGCTGCGGGACTGGCTTTTCGTTTCCGCGCTTACCATATTCACCGTCCAAATAATTTTGGAAATATAATTGCCGAATGAAATTTGATCCCAAAATCCATCATCGCCGTTCAATTCGCTTGCAGGGATATGATTACTCTCAGGCAGGCGCATATTTTGTGACCATTGCCACGTGGCAACGCGAGATGTTGTTTGGTGAAACCGTAGATGGGGATATGCAATTGAACGATTTTGGGAAAATTGTTTCTGAAAAATGGCAATGGTTGGAAACACAATATGAATATGTGGAATTGGGCGCATGGGTTGTAATGCCGAATCATTTCCATGGAATTTTGGTAATCCATGATGATGGTAGGGGCGGGTCGCGACCCGCCCCTACGCCGACCAAACGTAAATCCTTGGGTGGATTGATCGGCGCATTCAAAACGGTCTCAACCAAACAGATCAATTTGTTGCGCGATACCGAAGGTCAGGTTGTCTGGCAGCGAAATTATTACGAACACATCATTCACAGCGAACCCGAAATGGATAGGATTTCCCGTTACATCGAAGCCAATCCTTTGCGATGGGCGGACGATGATGAAAATCCAAATCGTGTTCGCCCGTTGTAGGGGTCGTTCGCGAACGACCCCTACAATTGACGTATAATCACCCCATCGTGGATATGACACCTGAATCCCAACGCCCCCTCAAAGTCTTTCTCTGCCACGCCCACGCGTGGCCGTGACCCCGTGCGCGGACTTTACACCCGCCTGACCAAGATATGATAGCTTGAATTAAACCATCATGAAAAAAATGTGTGAATCTAACCAGGTATTTATGAAGAGCAAAATAATACTCTCAATTGTAGTTATTCTTTTAGCTTCGCTTGGGTGTAAAACAGTTTCTAATGTGAATATTCCATTATCAACAGCGACGATGACATTAATGTCTCCAACAAATACAGCCAATGTCACTGAACAGGTTTGGGCACAGCTTATAATGGTAGACACTGAGGATGAAGCTGTACAGGTGCTTGATCGCTTGGGTAAAGGTGAAGATTGGAACAAAATTGCGGCAGAGGTATCAACTGATACAAATACTGCTGATATTGGCGGGGACTTAGGATGGTTTGGCAGAGGTGTAATGGTTAAAGAATTTGAAGATGCTGCTTTTTCTTTAGAGGTTGGTGCGATAAGCCAGCCAGTAAAAACTGATTTTGGTTACGCTATTATTCGTGTTCTTGGACACGAATTTCGTTCTGTGAATATAACTGCGACACCATAGTTTATTTCTTAAATAAGTCAAAAACTTTTTGAAGAAGAATTAACTTCCCCCGTCGCGTGAAGCGTAATTCGTTCATCAGTTATAATCCCCTAGCACCTCAATCGTAAATCCCAAATCGACAATCGGAAATCGTAAATGACGAAACCCTCCTCCTTTCAAGAAATCATCCTCAAACTTCAAGACTTCTGGGCATCGCACGGATGCCTGATCACACAGCCCTACTACACCCAGGTCGGCGCAGGGACGATGAACCCTGCCACCTTCCTGCGCGTGCTCGGACCCGAGCCGTGGAACGTGGCGTACGTCGAGCCGTCTGTCCGCCCCGATGACGGGCGTTACGGCGAGAACCCCAACCGCTTCCAACTGCACACCCAGTATCAGGTCATCCTCAAGCCCGACCCAGGCAACCCGCAGGAACTTTACCTCGAGTCGCTCAAAGCCCTCGGCATCGACCCGCGCCAGCACGACATCCGCTTCGTGGAAGATAACTGGGAACAGCCCGCCATCTCCGCGTGGGGCTTGGGCTGGGAGGTCTGGCTCGACGGGCAGGAGATCACGCAGTTCACCTACTTCCAGCAGATGGGCGGCGTGGCGCTCGACCCCGTCTCGGTCGAGATCACCTACGGGCTCGAACGCATCCTCATCGCGCTCAACAACGCCAAAGCCATCTGGAACGAGGAATACGGCGCAGGCGTCACCTACGGCGAGATCCGCCGTCAGGAAGAGTTCGAACACTCCAAATATTATTTCGAGACCGCCGACGTCGAACGCGTCCGCGCCATGTACGACCTCTTCTCCGCCGAAGCCGACGCCTGTCTCGCGCAGGGTCTGATAGTCCCCGCGCACGACTACGTCCTCAAATGCTCGCATTGCTTTAATATTTTAGATACACGCGGGGCAATTTCTGTTGCTGAAAGACAGGCATTTTTTAGGCGCATCCGCGAACTGGCGAAAGGTGTTGCGGTAAGTTATGGGGAGCAGCGTAAAGGACTCGAATATCCGTTACTCAAAGAAAGTCAAAAGTCCGGAAACGTTCAACATAGTGGCTTCCGACTTCGTCCTTCATCCTTCGTCCTTCCTCCTTGAAATTGGCGTTGAAGAATTTCCCGCCAACGATGTGGATTCCGCCTACGAGCAACTCAGCCAACGGATCCCTTCCTTGCTCAAGTGAACTTAGACTCGACCACGGAAATATTCGCATCTTTACTACCCCAAGGCGGATCGTTGTTTCCATTGACTCTCTCTCCCCGAATCAGCCAGACCGCGAAGACCTCGTCAAAGGTCCGCCCGCTGATAAAGCCTTCGACAAAGACGGCAAGCCCACGCAAGCCGCGCTTGGTTTTGCGAAGAAAAATAATCTCGACCCTGCCACGCTCGAAGCCCGCGAGATCGACGGCGGAAAATACGTGGCGGCTGTCGTCAAACAAAAGGGACGCCCCACCCCCGAAGTCCTCGTGGATGCGTTGCCCAAATTGGTCGAAAGCATCAAGTTTGAAAAGTCCATGCGTTGGAACGACTCAGGCATTGCCTTCTCGCGTCCCATCCGCTGGTACGTTGCCCTGCTCGGTGACATGGTCATCCCGTTTGAATATGCTGGCGTGGTATCTGGCAACATCTCCCGCGGACTTCGCCCCTACGGCTCGCCTGATATCACCATCCCTTCTGCTGAAAAATATTTCGACGTGATCCGCGAAGCAGGCATCCTGCTTGATAAAGAAGAACGCAAAGCCTCCATCGTCGAACAGGTCAACCAAGCCGCAGCCTTGCTTGGCGGCGAAGCTATCATCGAAGAAGGCTTGCTCAACGAAGTCACCAACCTAATCGAAATGCCCACCGCTGTCATGGGCGGCTTCAATGAAGAATTTCTTTCATTACCAAGAGATGTTTTGATCTCTGTAATGAAGAAACACCAACGGTATTTTCCTGTCCGCAAGGTAGGGGCGCAGCATGCTGCGCCCCTACTCCCGAATTTCCTCGCCATCCGCAACGGTGACGACATTCACATCGACACCGTTCGCGAAGGAAATGAGCATGTTCTCGGCGCGCGCTTTGCCGATGCGAACTTCTTCGTCCGCGAAGATGTCAAACTCAAGCTCGAAGAATATCGTCCCAAGTTGTCCGCGTTGACCTTCCACACCAAACTCGGCTCCATGCTCGACAAATCCGACCGCATCTTGAAACTCGGCGCGGAAGTGGGCGCGATGCTCGGCTTCAAAGGTGTGGACGAGATCAAGCCGCTCGGGCGTGCAGTCTATCTTGCCAAAGCAGATCTGGTGACTCAAATGGTGACCGAAATGACTTCGCTGCAAGGCATCATCGGCGGCGAATATGCGCTGCGCTCTGGTGAGTCTGCTGATGTAGCGTTGGCAATTTCTGAACAATATCAGACCGTGCCGCAAAGCAAGGTTGGTGTGGCGCTTGCTCTCGCAGACCGCATCGACTCGCTCGTCGGTCTCTTCGGCGCGGGGCTCGCTCCCACAGGCGCGAAAGATCCATTCGGTCTGCGCCGCGCCGCTATTGGTGTCGTTCAACCGCTCATCGAACACGGCATGGACTTTGACCTCGCGCTCATTGTTCAAAAGTCCGCGAAGACTCAGCCGCTCGAAGTCACTGCCGATGCGCAGAAACAAATTCTCGAATTCATCGCAGGTCGCTTGAAAGTAGTCCTCGGCGACATGGGATTCAAGCACGATGTCATCGAAGCCGTGCTTGCGGCGCAATCAAATAACCCTGCGGGAACTGTCCGTGCGGTGAAGCAACTGTCCGCTTGGGTGGGACGCGAAGATTGGTCATCCATTTTGGACGGCTTCGCCCGCTGTGTCCGCATCCTGAGATCGCAGACCGTGGACAATGGACAGTGGACCGTAGATGAGAGTAGATTCGTTGATAAGGAAGAGAAAGACCTTTATCAGGCATTCCAAAAGCGTTCAGCGTTCAACCGTCCACCGTCGACGAATTTCTAGAGATCGTCACAAAACTCATCCCATCCATCACCGCCTTCTTCGATAAAGTGCTGGTCATGGCGGAGGATGCGAAAGTAAAAGAGAACAGGCTGGGCTTACTGCAGAAGATAGCGGGTCTCGCGAACGGGGTGGCGGACCTGGGCAAACTCGAAGGATTTTAGGATTTACGGGAACAAGTCAACACTTGTTCCCGTCTTTATTTAATAAGAGGTGCCATGAATAAAATCCGTACAATTTTCCTGATTGGCATTTTAATGCTCTGTGCCTGTGCCAGCCCTTCACCGGCTGCGCCTCCTGATGTTCCCACCCCTGATCCAACTGTAACTGCAACTCTCATACCAACAAGCCTGCCACCTTCAATTACACCTGCTCCTGTAATAATAATGCCGCCAGGTTTTTCGCCGATCATGTACGGGAAAAAATATGATGCAAATACCTTTTTCTTCCTGCTCGGTGGGGTGCTTGGCAGTGACTGGATCACGCCGGAGGCCGTGACCGGCCAGTTTGCCGCGGAGTGGGACTATGATGTGTATACCTTGTCTGAGAGACTTCAGGTCCACGGCTTTGCGCCCGATTTTTCGCTGCCCAATCAGCTGTACACAATTGGAACAGATGTAACGGTGGATAAAGCCGGGATGGTGGCGGTTGCAAAAGGATGGCCAGTTTTACAGCGTAGCGTGGAAGAACTTTCATCTGAAAATGTGTTTTACCAGCAGGTTGTTCTGGATTGGTTGAAAGTGGAAGGAGTATCCGCGCCCGAATCTGGACTTCTCACGATCTTCCGAGTTGATCTCGAAGGGGATGGCGTGGATGAGATTTTCATCAATGCGGTTCATCTGGATGAATCACAGCATACAACGAAAACCGGGGATTATTCGATCGTCCTGATGCGCAAGGTCGCGGGGAATGATGCGGTCACTGTGCCTGTTGTGGCGGACGTGTATCGGTCACAGGAAGCGCAGATCACTTTCCCGAAGACATATTCCACGACCAATTTTATCGACTTGAATCAGGATGGGGTTTTGGAGATCGTTGTTGGTATTGAGAAATGGGAAGGAGATGGGGCGGTGGTCTATCAGGTCAACGGGCAGGAGGTTGTGGAATGCCTGAGGCTGGAGTAGTAATATGAAAACCATCGCTCACAATCTGACGAAGTATTTTCTTTTACCATTGATCCTTGCCAGCCTTGCATGTTCATTTGGAAATTCCATTGCAACGGAACCTGCGCAGGAAACTTTACAGGATTTGGATGACCTGACGGGTCCGCGCATTGGATATAACGGCATCCGCTTCGTGCTTGACCCTGGGCTGGGTTCACAGCTCCTTGCTTATGATGAAGAGATCGCTTCACCCTCCGGGCAGGTGGCGCATTACACCCGTTTTGCATTGACGGCTGAAGAGTATTGTCAGACTTGGTGCCTGATGGTGTACCCGGTCAGCGAGTTTGAGCAGGCGTTTGGAACATTCATCTTTCCGCCCGACGGATACGGCGGCGGGGCAGCGATTGTGTTCAGCGCGCAGGAAAAGACACTGGAATTTCAAAATGGCAGCGGCGAGCGGGCCTTGCAGGCCTTTGGACAGATGTCATATTTTGTGGGGAGCGAGGCGTTGAAGTATGTCTATCGCGGTATGAGTAGTGACGGAAAAATTGCCGTGTATCTACAGGTGCCGGTGCAGGCGGATGCCCTGTTCTTTCCGACCCCGACCCTCCCGGTCAGCGGGAATGTACAGGAGGGGATTTCTGCACACAACCGTCAACTTGCCAAATCTTTGAATGGGCTTGATGCGTCAGCGTTCAAGCCCGATCTGACTGTGCTCGATGAGTTGGTATCTTCCATTCAAATACAAGTCAAAGAATAGTCACCAATAATTACTGAATCTAAAAGGTCAGCAGGACGGATACAATGCTGACCTTTTTTGAGTTGATAATTCGGACAAAAATGGTTATAATTAGGGTGGTTCGAGTTTAGATTTTTGTGGTGTATTTTCCATATTGTGGCAGGTATTCGACATACACCTGTTGCAGCCAGATAAAAAGGAGAATCAAAATGTCCAAATCGATCGTTCGAATTGTTTTTGCTGTATTGATCAGCGTTGGCGCCATTGCGATGGCTGCCTCCACCAGTGTTCAGGCAAAAGTAAAAACTATTTTGCAAAAGCCGGGAGCAAGCATGAGCGCCTCTGTTTCTGCGAAAGATCAAGCCTTTGGAAAAGCCGGCGGGCGTGATCGCTATCAGTTCCAGCATGAATTCGGTTCAGGCGAAGGCCATGATTGCGGTTCTGATCCGACATCAGATTACTAAACCTTGATATTGCAAAAATAAATTTACTGGTAATTCTTGATCTAAACGGGACGGATTGAAACTCCGCCCCGTTTTCTTATTCTTAAAGTCCCGAGGGTGGAATTATTTCTTAATTTGCCAAATCGCTGAATACGTCTATAATTCAACCACCCTATGTCCACCATTGATGAAGTCAAATCCAAAATAGATATCGTAGACCTTGTGTCTGAAGCGGGCGTTAAGCTGCGCCACGCGGGCAGGAACTATACCGGATTCTGTCCGTTCCACGATAACAAGCACACGCCGGCGTTTGTGGTCTGGCCGGAATCTGGGACATGGCGCTGTTTTGGTCAATGTAACGAAGGCGGGGATATTTTCAAGTTCGTGATGAAGCGCGAGGGCTTGGATTTTAAAGATGCGCTGCAAAAATTGGCAGACCGCGCGGGGGTGAAAGTTGAATCCTTTGTTGCGGAAAAGCCTGAAGTCAAGGAAGCGCATGAGCATCTGCGTATCCTGCTTGAAGATGTGGTCATTTATTATCGAAGCCTCCTGTTTAAGAATAACGAGATATTAACTTACCTGCGTGAGAAGCGTGGATTAACCGATGCGACCATCGAAACCTTTGGTTTGGGATACGCCCCGCTGGGATATGATAATCTGCACAAACACTTCCTGCCCAAAGGATACAGCGAAAAGGATCTGATCGACGCGGGCATGTTGTCTGTGCGTGATGCGGAGGATGAGCGTAACTCGCAGCATGTGACCCGTTCCTTTGACCGCTTCCGCAACCGCATCATGATACCCATTCGGGATGAACAGGGGAAGATGGCGGGCTTTGGCGCGCGGATTGTTGACCCGACCGATATTCCAAAATTCCTGAATTCCCCTGAAACGCCGATCTTTACAAAAGGAAAGATCCTTTACGGATTGGACCGTGCCCGTAAACCGATCCGCGCCGCTGATCAAGCGGTCATCGTCGAAGGCTATCTTGATGTCATCGCACTGCATCAGGCGGGATATGAGAATGTGGTCTCGCCGATGGGCACGGCGTTGACGGAAGATCAATTGCGTTTGCTCAAGAAGCTATCACGACGGATCGTGCTG
This sequence comes from Candidatus Villigracilis saccharophilus, assembly GCF_016711665.1. NCBI lineage: Bacteria > Bacillati > Chloroflexota > Anaerolineae > Anaerolineales > Candidatus Villigracilaceae > Candidatus Villigracilis > Candidatus Villigracilis saccharophilus. The sequence goes on along the minus strand of NZ_JADJSO010000082.1, from coordinate 16,748 downwards.
GCGCTTGACCCGGATACTGCCGGGCAAAAGGCCGTCCTGCGCGGATTGGATGCCGCCCGTTCGGCAATGGATCGTGAGGGCGAACTTGGTTTCGATGCGCGCGGATTGCTCCGCAATGAAGCTCGTTTGCAGGCTGACTTGCGTGTCGCTTCCATGCCTGATGGTCTTGACCCTGATGAGCTTGTGGCGCGTGATAAGGAAGAGTGGAAGCGCTTGATCGAGAACGCGAAACCCATCGTGACACATGTAATGGATTCGCTGGCGGTCGGTCAAAACCTTAATGACGCAAAAGTAAAGAATCAAATTGCCGCTCAGGTGATCCCTTTAATTGAAGATCTGCCCAATGCCTTGGAGCGCGATACCTATCGCCAGGCATTGGCACGCATGTTACGGGTTGATGAACGTTCATTGATGAGCGCTCAGGTCCGGGGTCCGGTTATGAGGCGCAAGCCGCGGACTGTGATCCAAAAGATGCAGCCAGATAGATCCATCATGGCGGTCAATCCTAATTTAAAGATCGAATCGTATTGTCTGGGAGTTTTACTGCGCAAACCCGATCTACTCTACCGTCTTGATAAAAGTTTTCAGGAATTTGGTTTAAGCCCTCTGGCTGCCGAAGACTTCGAGTATACTGACCATCAGTTGTTGTTCGGTGTTATGCGCCTGGCGGTCGAGCAGGATGAGAACGATCATCATCAATACGTCACCAGTCATCTGCCTGAAACGATCAGCGATCTTTCAAAGGAACTGCTGGCGCAGACGGAAAAGCTTGAAGTCGTGGATGATAAGGTTCTGGAAGATCTGTTGGCGCGTTTCATTGACCTGCGCCGCGCCAATGCGATGGTGAATAATATTCAATTGCGATTCCTGCAGGATGAAGATCAGCAGCAGGGAGGCGCAAATATAAAAATGTATCAAGAACAGAATTTAAGGTTGGCAAAACTGCTTCACAATCTGGATCAAGCCAAAAGAAAAATGTCATTAAAGCGGCAGGCGTGATCAAGCCATGCTTTGGGTGACTCCAAAAAATAAGATCTTTTTGCAGCCATAAAGGGAAAGGGAACCAATCATGCCCGCAAAAGCAAAAGCCAAAATCAAAACGAAAATAAAACCCGTGAAAAACTCAAAGCCAAAAAACAATGAGCCTTTGCAGGTTGTTGAAGCCAAATCAGAGGAAGGGCAGGCCCAACATCTGGTGAGTTTCTTTTTAGATACGATCGATGAGGAAAATGTTATTCCACTGGATGGCATCCCAGGCGAGCTTGTCGAGCTGGATGACACATTGCTCGTGGAACCCGAGGAAAATGTTGAAGACGTTCTGAAATTGCACTCGCGCGAACTGGCTGGCGATCTTTCCGAAGACCCTGTGCGTTTATATCTGCGCGAGATCGGCCTTGTAAAACTGCTCGGCTCTGATAGTGAGTTTCGGCTTGCCACGCTCAGTGAAGCCGACCGCCACCTGACCACCCTGCGAAAGTTGAAACAGCGCAAAGGCGTTTCCCTGGCCTCCTCGATCTATCACTCCCTGCTTTTGGAAATGCTTACTTCCTGGGACCGCCTGATCGAAGATACCGAACAGCTTGACCATGAACTTCCGAATCTCGCCTTGATGATCGCCGAATCCCAGTCCCTTCACGCGGGCTGGGAATTTGATTCACCCTCCTACTTCCGCGCCTATTTGGATAACGGTCATTGGGGAGTGGATCATCTTTGGGATAACCTGGCCCGCCATGCTTATAGCGTCTTTCTTAACCTATACCTGCTCCCATTCAAATATGCCGAGTGGCTGCTGACTTATGTCCGCGCCCAGAACGTATTTCCGTCCCAGCGCATCCTCTACCGCAGTCTGCCCTCGGACGAAGAGCTGTTGGCCGAAATGGATGCAGCGCACGCCCGCGCAGTGGAAGGAAATCAAGCCCTCATCCGAGCGAACTTACGGCTGGTGGTGAGCGTTGCCAAGCGTTATCTTGGGCGCGGCATGTCACTGCTGGATTTGATCCAGGAAGGCAATATGGGCTTGCTGCGCGCGGTCGGAAAATTTGATCCGCGCCGTGGTTTCAAATTCAGCACCTACGCTACCTGGTGGATCCGCCAGTCCATTAACCGTTCCATTGCCGAACAGGCGCGCACCATTCGAATCCCTGTGCATTTGTTCGAATCCGTCTCACGCATCCTGCGCGCACAAAGACATTTGACACAAACTTTGGGGCGCACCCCAAACAACGCCGAACTTGCTCTGGAAGTGGGATACCTCTCAGCTTCTGATATGCAAATGATCCTGCAAGCCCATACAGAAAATACGCCCATCAGCCCGGACATCGTACAGCGTTTGGAGGAAGCCTCGCAAAAGGTGAAGCGCGTGCTTCGCTCAGCGGAAGAACCTGTTTCTCTGGAAGGCCCGGTCGGGGATGAAGATTCCAGTTCCCTCGGCGATTTTATTGAAGATGAAGACGCGCCTTCCCCGATGGATTCTGCCGCCCGCGAAATGCTTCGTGAGCAGGTCCAGCGCACACTCGCGGCGCTCTCTGAACGCGAGCGGGATGTGCTCGAACTGCGCTTTGGACTTAAAGATGGAAGAGAACATACGCTTGAAGAGGTGAGCCGCTATTTCAATGTGACCCGCGAGCGTGTGCGCCAGATCGAGGCGAAAGCCCTGCGGAAATTACGACATCCCGTTTATAGCCGCGAACTGCGGGATTATCTCGGAGATTGAAAGAAAAGACACAGTTCTGCTGTGTCTTTTCTTAATAAAACTCATTATGACTAATATCATCATTTTTGTGAAAAGTGACACTTTCTCTATTTCCTCAAAGTTTCTTATGATATACTACGCCGAACGTGCCAGATTTCACGCACAAATTCCACACACCAAGAGGTGTTTATGTTATTGGAATATATAGCCATTGCAGTGATGATCGCGGTAGCCACATTAATTGCGGTCATCGCGATAAGTTTGGGGGAGTTGTTTGGTCCACGTAAAAATTCAGAAGCAAAATCCATGCCTTATGAATCGGGTATGAACCCCTACGGTGAAGGGACGCGGCGCATGCCGGTCCGCTTTTATTTGATCGCTGTATTGTTCATCCTGTTTGATATTGAAGTGGTGTTCTTTCTGCCTTGGGCGATCGCTTTTCGCAAGCTGGGAATTTTCGGCTTGCTTGAAATGGTCGTCTTTATCGTTATTTTATTAATAGGGTACGTGTACGCCTGGAAAAAAGGAGCGCTGGAATGGGAGTAGAGCAAAAACTTGGAAATATGGGCGTGGTCACCACCACGCTTGAAGGTGTTGTCAATTGGGGGCGTACCAATGCCATGTGGCCGATGTTGTTCGGGCTGGCCTGCTGCGCCATCGAAATGATGTCCGCGCAATCTTCAGCCTATGACATGAGCCGCTTCGGCATGGAACTGATGCGCGCCAGTCCGCGCCAGTCTGATCTGATGATCGTGGCGGGACGGGTCTCGAAGAAAATGGGACCGGTCCTACGCCGCTTGTACGATCAAATGCCCGAGCCGAAATGGGTGATCGCCATGGGCGATTGCGCTTCCTGCGGCGGTGTCTTCAATAATTATGCCATCTATCAGGGCGTGGATGAAGTAGTGCCTGTGGATGTTTTTGTGGCCGGCTGTCCGCCGCGCCCCGAGGCTTTGATCCACGGCGTCATGACCATCCATGAGAAGGTCAAAGGCGAAACATTCAAACAGTACACCGAAAAGTACAAACAAACCACTTAATCCCATTTCATCTGCTCTCGACGGCGTCTCGCCGCCGGGGACGGCGGCTGGAGCATACATATTTATGGATAAAAAACTTGAACCCATCGTAAAAGCGATGCAGGAAAAATTCAGCGCGACCCTGGAAGAGTTTCGCGATGAAGTGCATCTGTTCGTGAAGCCGGAGCAGATCATTGATGCGCTGACCCTTTTGCGCGATGAATATAATTTTGAATTGCTTTCGGCGATGACGGCGGTTGATTATTACCCGCAGGCGACCCCGCGTTTTCATCTGGTCTATCAACTTACTTCGATCGTCAAAAATCTATCCGTGCAGATCAGAGTCCCAGTAAACGGGAGCAGCCCCAAGGTCCCGACCGCGACGCAGTTGTTCGGCGTGGCAAATTGGCGTGAGCGCGAACTCCTCGATATGTTCGGGATCGAATTCGAAGGTCATCCCGATCCGCGCCGCCTTCTATCGCCCGAGGATATGGTAGGGCATCCGCTTCGAAAGGATTTCCCGCTTGGGTATGAAGAGCCGCAATTTACTTTTAACTTCGATGAGATCGATCTTCGCAAGCCGTACGCAAAGGAATAGTTATGAGTCAGATTGAAGAAGTCAGCCTCGAAAAATTTAAACATCTTGTTTCAGAGCGCGCCCTGACCGGCGAAACCATGCTCCTGAATATGGGTCCCCAGCATCCATCCACGCATGGTGTGCTGCGTCTGCTGCTTGAACTGGACGGCGAGATCATTGTCAACTGCATTCCCGATATCGGTTTCTTGCACACGGGCATTGAAAAGAACATGGAAGCCAAGACCTATCAAAAGGCCGAAGTGATGACCGACCGCCTGGACTACATGAACCCGATCGGCAACAACCTTGCGTATGTGATGGCGGTTGAAAAACTGGTTGATCTGGACGTGCCCGCGCGCGCGCAGGGATTGCGCGTGATCCTGACCGAGCTGCAGCGGATTTCCTCGCATTTGGTCTGGCTTGGCACTTCAGGGCTTGACCTCGCGGCCATGTCCATGTTCCTGTACTGCTTCCGCGAACGCGAACAGATCCTTGATATTTTTGAACTGGTCTCAGGCCAGCGCATGATGACCACGTACTTCCGCCCCGGCGGTGTCTGGCGCGATGTGCCGGTTGAATTTGAAAAAGCCGTGCGTGAGTTTATTAAGATCTTCCCAAAGCGCATTGATGAATACGAAACCCTGCTGACGAAGAACCCGCTCTTTCTTGACCGTATGCTGGGCATCGGCAAATTGAGCAAAGAGGTGGCCTTGTCATACGGTGTGACAGGTCCTCCGCTGCGCGCTTCCGGCGTGGACTGGGATCTGCGCAAAGCCCGCCCGTACTGCGGATACGAACAATATGATTTCAATGTCCCCACCCGTACCGAAGGCGATACATACGCGCGTTACCTGGTGCGCGTGCAGGAAATGCGCGAGTCCTTGAAGATCGTGGAGCAGGCCTTGAACAAACTCCCGCTTGGTCCCGTGCGTTCCAGCAACCGCAAGTTCGTTACGCCGCCGCGCTCAGAGATCGGTGTCAGCATGGAATCCCTCATCCATCACTTCAAGTTGTGGACGGAAGGTTTCCCTGCGCCGAAGGCATCCGTTTACAGCGCGATCGAATCACCGCGTGGTGAGTTGGGCTTGCTGCTTGAAGGGGATGGCGGGCCGAAACCGTTGCGTGTGCATTTACGCACGCCTTCATTTGATAACCTGGCTGTGCTATCACAGATCGTCAAGGGATATTTGGTGGCTGATCTGGTTGCCATTCTCTCTTCCATTGACATTGTCCTCGGAGATATTGACAGATGAGCCTTGAGAAAACTTATCCGAAGGAAGTAAAACGAATTTTAGCGAAGTATCCGCCCGAGCAGAAACGCTCGGCGGTCATGCCTCTTTTGTATCTTGCCCAGCGTGAGGAAGGGTATGTCAACAAGGCTGCCATGCAGGATATTGCGCAGATGCTGGATATCACAGAGACTGAAGTCGCTTCGATCGTTGGTTTTTATACGCTCTACCATGACGAGAAGGCTGGCAAGTATAGAATGCAGGTCTGCACGGACCTGCCATGCGCTTTACGCGGCGCGGATGAATTTCTCAACAGCTTGTGCGGAAACCTCGGTATCAAGGTCGGCGAAACGACTGCCGATGGCTTGGTCACTCTTGAAGGTGTGATGTGTCTCGCCGCCTGTGACAAAGCGCCGATGTTCCAGACACAGGGTCCCGATGGGATCAAATATCATGAGAACATGACCGTCGACCGCACCATGGAATTGATCGAAGCGCTCAAGCAAGCCGGCAAGGAGGTGAAGTAATGGCTCACGTCCTGTTACGTCATCGTGATGTTCCCGACATCAACAAGCTGGATGTCTACAAAAAGAACGGCGGGATTGACGCTTTCAAAAAAGCCGTAACCAAGATGCAGCCGAATGAAGTGACCGATGTGGTCAAGGCATCCGGTCTGCGCGGACGCGGCGGCGCGGGTTTCCCCACTGGAATGAAGTGGTCCTTCATTGATAATAAGAACTGGCCGCATTATGTGGTTGCCAATGCTGATGAATCCGAGCCTGGTACTTTCAAGGATCGTGAGCTTATGGAAAGCAATCCTTTCCAATTTCTCGAAGGTCTGGCGATCGCATCCTATGCAGTCGGCGCGACAGCGGCTTATGTTTATCTGCGCGGTGAGTTTTGGCAGGTGGCGGCCTTCCTCGATGAAAAGATCGCGGAAATGGAAAAGGCTGGGTATCTTGGTGATAATCTTTTTGGTACTGAATACTCGCTGAAAATTTTTACCCATCTCGGTGCAGGCGCTTATATCTGCGGTGAAGAAACCGCCTTGCTCGAATCTCTCGAAGGCAAACGCGGACAACCTCGTGTGCGTCCGCCGTTCCCGCCTTCCTTTGGTTTATACGGCAAGCCGACCATTATCAACAATGTCGAAACCTTTGCCAATGTCCCGCCCATTATTGCCAACGGCGCGGATTGGTACAAGTCCATGGGCACAGCGGACAGCGCGGGTGTGAAATTATTCTCGCTATCGGGCCATGTGCGCAAACCCGGTAATTATGAACTTCCCTTCGGCAAGACTTTCCGTGAACTGATCTATGAATACGGTGGCGGGATTCAGGATGGGCGTCCGGTAAAAGCCATCATGCCTGCGGGCGCATCCTCCTCATTAATAGTTGTGGATGACAAAGTCCTCGACACACCAATGGATTATGCCACTGTCCGCACGCTCGGCGCCGACCTCGGGTCTGCTTCCGTGATCGTGATCAATGACACCGTCAGTGTGGATTGGATCATCAACAAGACCATCCACTTCTTCAAGCATGAGTCGTGCGGCAAATGCACCCCCTGCCGCGAAGGCAATTATTGGATGCAGACCATCACGCATCGCATTCATTCCGGCGAAGGCAAACAGGGAGATGTTGATCTTCTCTTAAATGTTGCCAAACAAATGCAAGGCAAATGTTTGTGCGCATTGGGTGAGTTCGCCACGATGGCTGTCGTTACCGGTATCGAAAGATTTCCGCAAGACTTCAAAAAAGTAGTAAAGGCTTAACGGAGCACGCATGACGAAACAAGTCACGCTATCAATTAATGGAATAAGTGTAACGGTCCCGGATGGAACGTTGATCGCCGATGCGGCCAAGATGGTTGGCATCGACATCCCCGTCTTTTGTCATCACCCCAAGCTGGAACCCGTTGGCATGTGCCGCATGTGTCTGGTCGAAGTTGGCCGCCCCATGCTGGATCGTGCAACGGGTCAGGCTGTGATCGAGAACGGCCAGCCCAAGATCCAATTCATGCCCAAGCTTGAAACGGCTTGCACCAATCGCGTTTCAGAAGGCATGGTTGTGATGACCACAACCGATAAGGCTTTGGATGGTCAGAAGGGCACTGTTGAGTTCCTGCTCACTTCGCATCCGCTCGATTGCCCTGTTTGCGATAAGGGCGGCGAATGTCCGCTTCAGAATTTGACGATGGCTTTTGGCCCAGGCCAGAGCCGCTTCATCTATGATGAGAAACTGCATCTTGAAAAACAGGTTCCGCTTGGCGAGTTGATCTGGCTTGACCGCGAACGCTGCATTCAATGCGCGCGCTGCATCCGCTTTCAGGATGAAGTGGCGGGCGAGGCAGTGCTCGGTTTCGATGAGCGTGGACGAAATACTCAAATCGTTTCTCTTTCGAACCCCGGATTCGATTCTGTTTTCTCGGGCAATACCACTGATATTTGTCCCGTCGGCGCGTTGACCACTGCCGACTTCCGCTTTGGCGCGCGCCCGTGGGAATTAAAAGCACAGGCATCCATTTGCACGCAATGTCCTGTCGGATGCAATACCACGCTCAACACACGCCGCGAAGCCAAGGCTGGCGGTGATGTGGTTGTGAAGCGTGTCATGCCGCGCCAGAATGAAGAAGTGAATGAGATCTGGCTGTGCGACAAAGGCCGTTTTGCTTATCACTATACAGAAAGCAAGAAGCGTCTTGTCAAGCCGCTGGTTAGAAAAGAAGAAAAATTGGCGCGCGCTTCATGGGATGCCGCGACCAAATTCGCCGCAGAGAATTTCTCGAAAGATAAAAAAGATTTTGTCATATTGACCTCGGGCAGACTTGCAAATGAAGATCTGTTCAACTTGAAGTCGCTTGCCGATCACGCTGGTGGAACGGCGATCCTGTACTCCGATATGGGCGGTGGTGACATTACCCAGCTCGTTGGCGTGGGACAGGGTACGAACATTGGCAAGATGGGTGCGGGCGACGCGATACTCGTCGTTGCGTCTGACTTATATGAAGAAGCTCCCATTTGGTGGCTGAGAGTCAAACAGGCAGCAGACCGAGGCGCGACACTCATTGTCGCAAATCCGCGTGAAACCAAATTGGATCGGTTTGCCAAGTTCGTCATCCGCTATGCGTATGGCGATGAAGTAAAAGCAGTGAATGACCTGAGCGCGAAGAGCAAGATCTCTGATGAATTCGCGAAGGCGAAGAACGCGGTTGTGTTCTTCGGCAGCGAGGGACTCGGCTTGAATGGCACATCCGGACTCGCATCCGCTTGCGCCTCACTTTTGAAAGAAACCGATCACGTCGGCAAACCGAACAACGGTTTGGTTGGTGTTTGGCAGAGAGCCAACGATCAGGGTGCTTGGGAAGTTGGCTTGACCCCCGAACCTGATCTTGAAAAAGCATTGAAGGGCAAGGCTGTTTACATCGTCGGGGCTGACCCGGTGGGGGACGACCCCGCTTTGGCGAAGGCGCTCAAGGGTGCCAAGTTCGTGGCGGTTCAGGATATTCTTGAAACCGCGACGACTGAAATCGCGGATGTGGTTTTCCCCGCGCAGGCTTACACAGAACGCGAAGGGACATTCACTTCCGGTGAACGCCGCGTTCAGCGCTTCTTTGCGGCTGTACCCGTCAAGGGCGATGCGAAACCAGATTTTGCGATCACTTCCATGATCGCAAAGCAGATGGGCGTTATCCTGGAAGGTTCGTCTGTTTCGGTGGTGTTCGATATTCTTGCGAATTCACTGGATGCGTTCACTGATCTCAGTTACGAAAAACTTGCCGAAACACATGGTCAATGGCCGATCGTTGGGCGCGGCGACCTGTATTACGGTGGCACGACTTACGAGAATACGCAGGGCTTGGGTGTGCAGCTTGCCCCGACGGCCCAGTCTGGGAAAACAGTCACCATCCCAAAGATTAGAAAAGAAGCGGCTCTTCGTCCAAAAGAAAAGGAACTGTTGGCGGTCCCGGTCAATAAATTATATGACCGCGGCGTGACAGTCAACCCTGCTCAATTGCTTGATCAAAGAATCGGCGAAGCAACTGTCACACTACATCCATCTGCCGCGAAAAATCTGGGCGTGGAAGCAGGCGCACATGTGCAGCTCAGTTTTGAAGGTGTGAAAGCTGATGTGGTTGTGAAGATAGACGATACGATCTCGGCGGGTGTGGCGCTGGTGCCGCGTAGTATGGGCATCGCGATCCGCGAACCTGTTGTTGCGAAGGTGAAATGATATGGATTGGACTATCTGGGTTGAATGGATCGTAAAAGGGTTTGTGCTCTGCCTGATTCTGTTGACAGGCTTTGCCTACCTGACGTTGTATGAACGCCGCGCGCTGGCCCGCATGCAGGTACGCGTTGGTCCGAACCGCGCCGGTTATCAAGGCTTGTTGCAGCCGATCGCGGATGCGGTCAAGTTGATCTTCAAGGAAGAACTGACCCCTGCGCGGGTTTATAAGGTGGTGTTCGTTCTCGCTCCGATCCTGACCGTTGTACCGTCACTGGTTCTGGCGGCTGTGATTCCGCTTGGAACTTCTTTTAATTTCTTTGGGCGCGAGATCACCCTGTACATTGCGGACTTGAACGTTGGCGTTTTGTATCTGACATCCATCGCGTCGATTGCGGTGTACGGCATCACGCTGGCGGGCTGGTCGAGCAATAACAAGTACGCCATGCTTGGCGGTATCCGCGCTTCGGCGCAGATGATCTCGTACGAGCTTTCACTTGGGCTGTGTTTTGCGATCGCGATCGTGATGGGCAACTCCATGAACCTGGTGGATATCGTCAATGCGCAAAAGGATATGTGGTTCGCTGTGATCCAGCCTGTGGGCGCGTTGATCTTTCTCATCGTGACCCTGGCGGAAGTCAACCGCGCTCCGTTCGATATGCCTGAAGCTGAACAGGAACTGACCGCTGGCTTTCACTCGGAATATTCAGGCATGAAATTCGCGTTGTTCTTTATGGCTGAATACCAGAAGATGATCGTGATCTGTATGATCTCGGCTACATTGTTCTTTGGCGGCTATCGCGAGTTTTGGTTCTTGAAGGATACTTTCTTGAGTGTTGACCGTTACTGGTTCCTCGCTCCGATTTATCTATTGTTGAAAGTGGTCGTGTTGTTGTTCTTTATGATCTGGATCCGCGCAACCTGGCCGCGCATCCGCTATGACCGTTTGATGGCGTTCGGCTGGAAGGTGCTTCTGCCGCTTTCGCTGGTGGTGCTTTTCATCACAGCCACGGGTATTTTGCTGGCGCAGGAACTGAATAATCAATTGTTTATCTATGGCATCCCCGTCTTTTCTATTATCAGTGCAATGGTGGCGGTGGCGCTTGTGTTTAATGACTTGAGGAGAAAATCCAATGGGCGTGTTTGATCCCGTTCTTAACCTTGGGCGCGGTCTCGGCGAAACGCTCCGTTCGTTCTTTTTCGAGCGGACTGTAACCTACCAATATCCCGAACAGAAGCGTGAAGTCCGTCCGCGTTACCGTGGACGTCATGTCTTGAAGCGCTATGAGAATGGCCTTGAGAAATGTATCGGATGTTCACTGTGCGCGGCAGCCTGCCCTGCGGATGCGATCTTCGTTGAGGCTTCTGAAAATACGGATGAAAAACGCTTCTCTCCTGGAGAGCGGTATGCTTCGACCTACGAAATAAATATGCTGCGCTGTATCTATTGCGGCTTCTGCGAAGATGCCTGTCCCACCGAAGCGATCGTGCTTGGCGATAATTATGAGCTCTCGTTCTTGAATCGCCGTGATGCTGTCTATACCAAGGATCTGCTGCTCGAATCCGTTCCAACTGCTGAAAGTCTCACGCCGCGCAAAACTGAAGAAGGTATGTTCACGCGTTCGGTCCCTGAAATGAAAGATGCAACCGATTAACGATTTACGATTTCAGATTTTCGATTGTGTCGTAAATCGTCAATCGAAAATCGTAAATGGAGCATTATGAATTCTGAACTAATTGTTTTCCTCGTTCTCTCCCTGGTAGCTGTGGCCGCAGCGCTTGGCATGGTCTTCAGCCGCAACGCGGTGTATTCGGCGTTGTTTCTCGTGCTGAACTTTATCACGGTGGCTGTCTTTTACCTGCTGCTTGGGTGCGCCGTTCATTGCCATGTCACAGATCACTGTTTATGCAGGCGCGATCATGGTCTTGTTCCTCTTTGTGATCATGCTGCTCGGCGCGGAAAGCCTTGCCCCGACCACATCGCTTCCGTGGCAGAAACCGATGGCGTTTACTCTGGCCGCCATCCTGGTCGTGGAATCGCTCTATCTGTTGATCTCACGAGCCAAGCCAGATGTGGTGGTTACGGCTCCGGATATTGCAGTGAATTCAATGGATAACCTGCGCGAAATGGCGATGACCATGTTCAACCAGTTCCTTTTGCCGTTCGAAGTCACCTCCATTCTGCTGCTTGTCGCCATGGTGGGAGCGATTGTACTAACTAACCGTGAAAAGGCAGGGCGTAAATAATGGTACCTGTAGACTATTACATTATTCTTTCAGCGATCTTGTTCACCATCGGCGCATTGGGCGTGCTTATCCGCCGTAACCCGTTGATCATTTTTATGTCCATTGAGTTAATGCTCAATGCGGGCAACCTGGCTTTTGTGGCTTTTTCCAATATGCACAAGAGCTTCAACGGTCAGATCTTCGTCTTCTTCGTCATCGCAGTGGCGGCGGCGGAAGTGGCGGTGGGTCTCGCCTTGATCGTGGAAATTTTCAAGACCAAGAAGAACATCAATATCGATGAGATGAATTCTCTAAAGGGATAATTCGATACTGGATATCGAATATCGGAGAACTTTATGCACTTAAGTGAAACGACAAGTTCAGGATTTTTCTTTCTTGCCCCGTGGCTGGTCTTTGCGCCTTTAACCGGCTTGCTGATCAATGTGATCTTCAGCAAGTGGTTCAAGTTCAGCGAAAAGATGGTTGGCACGGTGGCGAGCCTTGCTTCGGGAGCGGCATTTGTCGTCTCGGTGCTTTTGGCTTATTCAGTCTCGATCAATCACGGCGAAATGATGCGCTGGCGGCTGGCGGAGTGGATCCACGTTGGAACGCTCAACCTGGATTGGACCTTCCGCATGGACTCGCTCTCGACCACGATGATGCTGGTCGTTTCGGGAGTCGGCACGCTGATCCACATCTACGCCATCGGATACATGCATGAAGATGTACGCTTCAAGAAGGAGGAAGGACGTTTTACGCGTTTCTTCATTTTCCTGAACCTGTTCATCGCCGCCATGATGATCCTGGTCAGCGGCGACTCGTACATGATGCTCTTCGTCGGCTGGGAAGGTGTGGGGCTTTGCTCCTTCCTGCTCATTGGTTTCTGGTACGAGATGGACACGCTTGCGCGGCCATCCTGGGCGAATTCCAATGCCGCCAAGAAAGCCTTCATCACCAACCGCGTCGGCGACTTCGGTTTCCTGATCGCCGGCTTCCTGATGTTCTGGTATCTTGGTTCATTTCAATTTGATGCGGTTTTCGAGGCCGCCCCTGAGATCGCTCATTCTCAACCGTGGGTGATCGTGGCGATCACATTGTTCATGCTTGTGGGCGTGGCCGGTAAATCAGCGCAGATCCCGTTGTACATCTGGCTGCCGGACGCGATGGCTGGCCCAACGCCGGTCTCGGCTTTGATCCATGCCGCGACCATGGTGACCGCTGGTGTTTACCTTGTGACCCGCTCCGCTGAAATTTATACACTTGTCCCGCAGGCGCAATACATTGTGGCAATGGTTGGCGCAGGGACTGCGCTCTTTGCCGCGACGATCGCCGTGGGTCAATATGATATTAAGAAAGTCCTGGCTTACTCCACGATCTCACAACTTGGCTTCATGGTCGCTGCCGTGGGTATGGGCGCGTATGTGGCGGGGATGTTCCATCTTATTACACACGCGTTCTTCAAGGCTTTGTTGTTCCTTTCCGCAGGTTCTGTCATCCTCGGCATGGAGCGCGGCCATCATCATCTCGCTCACGCCCACGCGCATCATGATGAAAAGCCGAAAGGCAAGAAATCTAAAAAAGAAGATCACGGCCATGATAGTCACGGCGATGAACACGGTGAAGTCTTCGACCCGGGTGATATGCGCAACATGGGCGGACTTCGCAAGACCATGCCCGTCACATTCTGGCTATATATGATCGGCACGCTTGCGCTCGCGGGCATCCCCCCGTTTGCGGGTTTCTGGTCAAAGGATGAAATTCTTCTCGATGCCAGTTTGCATTTCACAAGCATTTACTGGCAATTAACCCTCGCCGCGTTCATGACCGCCTTCTATATGGGACGTCAGGTTTGGATGGTCTTCTTCGGCAAGCCGCGGCATGATGCAGCCGCGCACGCACAGGAAAGCCCAAAGGTAATGACCGTGCCCCTTATGGTGCTGGCAGTTTTGAGCGTAGTCGGAGGCGCATTAAATCTTCCCTTTGAAGGTTTCCACAATCTCGGTCACTGGCTTGGTTATACACTAGCCGAAGTCGAAGCCCTTCCGCTTGATCTGAAAGTCGCAGGTATTTCCACTATATTGGCTTTGTCTGCCATCTTTATTTCATGGTGGATCTACGGACGCAACCCGTTAAAAGCTGGAGAGATAGACCCGCTCAAGAAGCCGCTTGGTTTCCTCTTCACGGGCATGGAAAATAAATGGTTTGTGGATGAAGGGTACTTCGCGCTCATCATCAATCCGTTCAAGAAATTGTCCGCCTTCCTTGCGGATGTGATCGACTGGCGTTTCTGGCATGACTTTGTGCATGATACGGTTATTCTGGGAACGTATAACTGGCTGAGTGAAGTTGCTCTGACCCAATACGCTGATCAAAAAGGCATTGACCGATTTGCAAACTGGCTCGGCGAATCAACTCAATCCATATCGGCGACCATGCGCAAGGTCCAGAATGGATTCGTGCGCTCGTATGCGCTGTCCGTCATGTTGGGCGTCGTCTTGATTTTAGGCTATTTGATCTTTAAATAACTCGTAGAAACCGAGGATAGAACATGGAATTTCTTTTACAACCTCTTACTCTCTTGACCTTCTTCCCGCTTCTGGGCGTGCTCGTGCTTCTGTTCATGAACTCTGAAGCAAAGACCGCCATCCGCTGGGTCGCGATGGTCACATCCCTGCTGACATTTGTCATTTCCCTTTGGGTGCTTGGACAGTTCAACGCAGCCAATCCTGACTTGCAGCTCGAGGCTCGATACGCCTGGATCAATGTGGCGGGATGGAACATTTACTATTATCTTGCTGTCGATGGCTTGAGCATTCTGCTTGTTTTGCTCACATCCTTCCTCACGCCGATCTCCATCCTTTCCACCTGGAAAGCTGTGGATGACCGCGTTAAGGATTTCATGATCTTCTTCCTCCTGTTGGAAGTCGGCATGATGGGTGTGTTCCTCGCGCAGGACCTGTTCATGTTCTACGTCTTCTGGGAATTCACGCTCGTCCCGATGTACTTCCTGATCGGCTTGTGGGGTGGACCGCGCCGCGTGTATGCTGCGGTGAAGTTCTTCCTCTACACCATGGCTGGCTCCATTTTGATGTTGGTCGCGATTTTGTTCCTCGGCATCAAGACTGGCACGTTCAACGTCCCTGAAATGCTTGCCGCGTTACCCGGCCTGTATTCATCAGGCATCATCGACCCGAAGACCCAGATGCTGCTCTTTGTTGCGTTTGCTGCGGCATTCGCCATCAAAGTCCCAATGTGGCCTTTACATTCATGGCTGCCCGATGCCCACGTGGAAGCGCCGACAGCTGGTTCTGTGATCCTGGCCGGCGTTCTGCTCAAGATGGGTACCTATGGCTTCCTGCGCTTCAATATTCAACTCTTCCCGAATGCGACCATCGAAGCCGCCCCGTGGATCGCGCTACTCGCGACCATCGGCATCATTTACGGCGCGGCGGTTTCCTATGCCCAATCGGACGTCAAAAAACTGGTTGCGTATTCATCCGTCAGCCACCTCGGCTTTGTCATGCTCGGTATGTTTGCGCTGAATGTTCAAGGTGTATCCGGCGCCATTTTGCAAATGATCAATCACGGTCTTAGCACCGGCGCGCTGTTCCTTCTGATCGGTATGGTTTACGAACAGACGCACACCCGTGAGATCAAGGTCTATGGCGGTTTGTGGAAGGTCATGCCGGTCTTCGGCACGATCATGTTGATCTCCTCGCTTTCTTCAATGGGTCTGCCTGGGTTGAACGGCTTCGTCGGTGAATTCACCATCTTGCTGGGCGCATTCGGCTCGAAGGCGATTGGCAGCCCGTGGTATGCGGGTATCTCAGCCATCGGCGTCATTATGGCGGCAGTCTACATCCTTTACATGTTCCAGAAGATGTTCCTTGGCCCTGCCGGCGAGATCACACACCATCACGAACTGAAAGACCTCAACTGGCGCGAGATTCTCACGGTTGCTCCCTTATTGATCCTTATGTTCTGGATCGGTCTTTACCCCGCGCCTTTCTTCAATTTGATCGCGCCTGCTGTTGAGAAATTGATCTCTGCCCTGCCTTTATAGTAATCTTACCCTCGCCCCAACCCCTCTCCCATTGGGAGAGGGGCAGGGGTGAGGGATGGAGCGTTCATGACGCAAACTGATTTTTACACTATCCTCCCGCTGATCGTCCTTGCCGCATGGGCGTGTGTGCTGTTACTGGCTGATCTCTTCATCCCGAAGGATCGCAAGGACATCACTGCATTCCTATCCGCGTTGGGATTGGCGCTCACTCTGGGACTGACCATCACTCAAGTGGGCCGTGAACAAACCGGCTTCAACAACATGGTTGTGGTGGACGGCTTTTCGGTTTTTATCAATATCATCCTCATTTCCAGCGGATTGCTGGGCATTGCGCTCGCCTATGGTTACATCAAACGCATGGGAATTGAGCGCGGCGAGTATTACACCCTGATGCTGTTCAGCATCACTGGGATGATGCTCATGGCGCAGGCCTCAGACCTCATCATCGTCTTCCTTGCGCTTGAATTACTTTCCATCCCGCTGTATGTGCTGGCCGCGTTTGCGCGTCCAAACCTGCAATCAGAAGAAGCAGGCGTCAAATACTTTTTACTCGGTGCATTCTCAACTGGATTTGTTGTTTACGGTACAGCTCTGATCTACGGGGCGACCGCTACCACCTCCCTGAGCGGGATATTCACAGCCGCTTCAAACGGGACCCCGAGCCTGCTCCTGACCATTGGGGCTGCCCTGCTGCTGGTGGGATTTGGCTTCAAGGT
>NZ_JADJSO010000081.1:0-130288 GCF_016711665.1 Candidatus Villigracilis saccharophilus | reverse complement strand
CGCATTTACGCGCAGGCGGCGCGGCATTGACATTCCCCGCGGGCCAAATCGAACCAGACCCTGATGTGTATGAAGGCGCAATCAACTCACTACAGGCATGGACAGACAGCGCGGGCGTCTTCATCCGCATGGCTCCTGAAACTGCCATCCTCCCCGTTCTTGTTCGCGGAGTAGTATGGGGAAAAACAGCGAGGCATTTTCTTCTGGGTATCAAAAGATCAAGGGAAGAAAAGGAGAAACTAGCCACTGCACTTCAATTGTTGGCGCATGTTGCATTTATGAAAAAAGATGTGCATGTCCGCGTACAGATCGGGCACCCGATTTATGCTAAAGACTTGGGAACAACAGACCCCAAAGTCATTCATCAAGCTGTCATAACTGAGATGAAACACCTGATCGAGAACCCGCCTCAAGGCGAAGGAAGAAGCGTGATGTAAAAAAGACAGTCCCTTTGCGAAGGTAACTGTCTTTTTAATCGGCTGGCGCGCCAGCTAATGTCGGCTCGTCGCCGTTATACGCCATCAATTGCGGCCACCTCCACGCCACAAAGCCCAATCCAAGAATACACCCTACGCCGCCGCTGATGATCGCGAAGGGAACACCGAACGCAACAGCCACCAATCCCGCCTCCACCTCACCAAGCTGTGGTCCGCCCATAAAAAAGATCTGATTGACACTGGTCATCCTTCCACGAATATGATCGGGGGTCTGCATCTGGCGGATCGTATTTCGAATGACTGTGCTGACCGCATCCGCCGCGCCGATCAGGAACAATGAGATCATCGCAAGGGCAAAGGTCGTACTGAAGCCAAATAGAATTGTCGCAAAGCCGAATACGAGAACCGACCCGAAAAATAACATTCCCTGTTTACGGATCTTTGGCAATTGTGAAACCACCAGCCCTGCGCTGACAGAACCCATCGCCTGAGCGGATGTTAACCAAACGAATCCAGTTTTGCCGACATCCAAAATATCGCGCGCCACAATTGGGAGCATGGTATTGGCAGACGCAAAGAATGTGGCGATGAAGTCCATGAGCATTGTTGAAGAGATCAGCGGACGTTTGAAAATGAATCGGACGCCCTCCCACATGGCGGAGAAATTAATTCCACCCGCCTTATTTATATTCTGCGGGACATCGCCCATCAAGAATAAAGCCAGCAGCACAGCCAGAAAAGAAATGGAATTGAGAATATAAGCATATTCCAAAGCGCCTTCTGGAACCACACCCAGCAGCAATGGACCGCCGATCGCTCCCACATTGAACGCAATGCTATTCAAACTGAACGCGGATGGCAGGACATCCCGCGGAACCAGATTCGGAATGAGCGATTGCCTCGCCGGCAGATCAAACGCCATGGTCGAGGCTTGAACCGCAGTCAGGATGTAAATATATTGAATGGTGATCAAGCCGCTATAGGTGAGATACGCAAGCACAAGCGCCTGCACCGCCAGGATGCTTTGCGTGATAAATAAAATATTGCGGCGGTTGAAATTATCAGCAACGGTTCCGCCAATGATCGAGAAAATGATCACGGGCAGGATGCGCGCGAGTCCGATACCGCCAAGTGCCATCGGATCTGGCACGCCGGTTAGGTCACGGATATGCCAATGAATGGCGGCAAACTGCAACTGCGACCCGGCAATCGAGATCAACAAGCCAAGCCACAAATAACGGTAACGATAATGTTGTAAAGCTGGGGGGATATGAAGTTTCAATTTATGTTACGTTCCCCAATCGCGGAGATATAAGAAGTCATAGCCAATGGTGCGGTTACTGATCTTCGCGATCGGCGGCTGCATGCGTTTGAACTGGTTGCGGCGAATACGCGCGGTCACTGAGTTGACAAATTTTTCGTCGAAGCCAATTTCCATCGCTTCCTGAGGACTATATCGCTGGTCAACAAGCAGATATAAAAGTTTATCCACTTCCTCATACGTAAATCCCAACTCGCCTTCATCGGTCTGGCCTTCCCATAAATCGGCTGAAGGAGGCTTGTCAATGATCGGCGCGGGAATATTCAACGCGCGCGAAAGCTGGCGGATTTGTGTTTTATATAAGTCGCCAATGGGATTCATCGCGCTAGCAGAGTCGCCATAATGCGTACTGTAACCAAGCAATATTTCGGTCTTGTTGCTAGTACCGATCACAAGTCCCTTGAAAACTTCACTTTGATCGAACAGGACGATCATGCGTTCACGCGCCATAATATTGCCCATGCGCATTTTTGAAATGTCGGGATGTAATTTGAAAAGCGGCTCGACCATGTCTGTGATCTCAATGGTTTTACTTTGAATACCAAGTTGATCGATCAGCAATTGAGCATGGTCAAGCGAATCTTTGCTGGATGCTTTGTACGGCATCCGCACAGCAAGTACATTTTCAGCGCCAAGCGCCTCGACAGCCAGTACACATGAAAGCGCGGAATCAAGTCCGCCTGAAAGACCGACCACTGCGTGAGATACGCCAATGCGGGTAACTTCGGATTTAATAAATCCTGTGAGAATTTCACGCGCCAGATCTGTATTGATGGAGAGAGTCAAATCAACCACGGGAAAGTATCCTATCCAATTCTTTCTGCACAAGGCTGGTACGTTCATCACGCAGCAAAGGCAATCGGGCACGCGTGCGACGGAGTTGATTTAAATCCATTTGAGCAAAAGTCAGGGCTTCTTCATTGTATGGACCGATGGCGATCTCTTCTCCATTCGGATCGAAGAGTGTCGCTCCACCCCAGAAGTGCAGGCCGTCTTCATATCCTACACGGTTGGCATGCGCCACAAAAGATGTGAACATACTGGCATAGGCTTTTGTGACCCGTTCCACCCAGCGCGCGGATTCGAGTTTTTCCTTGTCGTTCAAACCACGTCCGGGCGAAGCAGAGGAGAAGATCATAATGTCCGCGCCATCCAGCCAGAGCAGATAGGGCGGAGAGGCGTGCCAAAAATCCTCACAGATCAACATACCCACACGGCCAAAACGGGTGTCGAAGGCGCGGATCGAATCGCCCCACGCAAAAAAACGACCCTCGTCGAATAATCCATATGTTGGCAGATATATTTTGTGATGGACATGCATAACCTTTCCACCCGAGAGGTATGCGGAGGCGATGTAAAAGCGGTGACGACTGTCCTCGTCCACGAACCCAACCACGAGGTCAAGATCGTGGCTCTCCTTAAGCAAATGCTTGAAGACCGGGTCATCATCTGTCGGCTTATGCGCGACCGAAGCCACCAGATCCTGCAACACATATCCGGTTAAGGAAAGTTCGGGAAAAACAAGTAAATCCGATTTTTCAGACTTCGCCTGTTTGATGTATTCCAAATGCTTGGCGAGGTTCGCATCCACATCCCCTAGTTTAGTATTGATCTGGGCAAGCGCAAGGTTTAATTTCATTGGGCGAATCTTACCACCAAAAAGATTGACATCAAACTGGAATTCATCAACTTCTTTTGTCAATTACAATTACATAGATATCGACATGCCAAAGGAGAAATAATGAACGTTCAAGCCATCTCCATTGTGACCGTATTATTCATCTCAGGAGCAGTGGGGATCGTAATGACTGTGTATGCCCTCCGCCGCAGATCCATGCCGGGCATGCTTGCATTTGCGGTCATGACAGCCGGACTGGCCTGGTGGTCGGTCTGGTATAACGCAGAGATCATCCTGCCAGGCCTTTCGCTTAAAATATGGATGACACGCTTTGAGTATATCGGCATTGTTTGGGTTCCCTTTGGATGGGCATTATTTGCCCTGGCATACACCGGACGTGATAAATGGCTGACACGAAGATGGGTAATTTCGTTGGCCATTATTCCCATTCTCACGATCCTCTTTGCCTTTACGAACGACTTTCATCAGCTGTTTTATACATCCGCAGTATTAAATAATAACGGCCCGATATCCATTGTGGATGCATCCTATGGGGCGGCATGGTACCTCAACTTCGTCTATGCTTATTTAATGATGCTAACGGGGACAGTGGCGCTCCTGGTCGGCGTATTTACCTTCCCCCGCGCATATTGGTTTCAGCAGGCGCTATTGGTACTGTCCCCGCTCGTCCCTTGGATATCAAATGCGCTTTACATTTTACGGATCAGCCCGGTCCCGCAATTGGATCTGTCGCCTATCGCGTTCACGCTTAGTGCCACAATTCTCGCCGCAGATATATTCCGCTTTCGGCTGTTTGACATTACCCCGGTTGCGCGTTCCGCAGTGGTGGATCAGATGAATATTGCCATGCTGGTTGTTGATAAACAGAACCGGGTAGTGGATATTAACCCGGCCGCATGCAAACTGCTAAAGTGCCAATCGTCCGAAGTCCTGGCTCAACCTGTCCAGATCGTATTAGAAACCTGGACCACGTTTGTGGAAAGATTTTTACAGGTAAATGAAGCCAATGAGGAAATTACGATCCAGACCGAACATATGGTTTATCACTATCGTATTCAGATCAGCCCGATCATAAATCGCGGTCGCATCATTACAGGACGGATGATCATGCTTACCGATATCACCAAGGACAAGCTGGCAGAGAAAGCGCTTGCGATGTCGCAGGTACGTACCGAGTTTCTGGCAAAAGTCTCACACGAATTACGAACGCCGCTCAACGGGGTCATGGGAATCGTTGAAATGCTTCAATACGGAGTATATGGCGACATCAATGAAAAGCAGGGAGATGCCCTAAACAAGATCATTGAACGCGTCAAATATTTGAATCAATTGGTAAGTGACTTGCTTCAGCATACTAAATTTGACACCGGCAAGTTTAACCTTGAGATCAAGGCATTCAAGCCCGAAATTCTTTTGCAAAGTGTCAGGGAGGCATTTGAAACGACCGCAGAGCATAAAGGTTTGACCTTCAGAACCGAGTTATCAAGTGATGTTCCTCCAATCCTCTTGGGGGATATGTTACGCCTATTCCAGATCCTCTCAAACCTAATCGAAAATGCAATAAAATTCACCAAGTCCGGCGAGGTCAATGTCCGCTTTCTGGCACCGGATGCATATCACTGGGCGATGCAGGTATCGGATACCGGCATCGGGATTCCCCAAGAGCATCATCAGCATATATTCGATGCCTTCCAACAGGCAAATTTCAGCATTACGCGCAATTTCAGCGGAGTTGGTCTCGGGTTGGCAATCGTAAAACAGCTGGTTGATGCCATGCAGGGAACGATCCATGTACGCTCCAACCCCGCAAATGGCAGCGTGTTTTTGATCGTATTCCCTTTAAAAAATCCTGCAACCGAAGATGCTGAAGTAAATACTGACGGATAAAGGAATTCCCATGAAACCCTATGCGCTCATTATTGAAGACGATGCCACGCTTCTGGAAATTTTCAGTCAGGCAATACAGGCAGCGGGCTATCAAACATCTTCCATCATGCAGGGAGAGGATGGACTTGCTGCGCTCAAACACGAAACGCCAAATCTTATCGTCCTGGACCTGCATCTGCCAAACGTCTCGGGGATAACCATCCTGAATTACATTCGATCTGAAGATCGCCTTGCAAGCACGTGGGTCGTTATTACCAGTGCGGATACGCTTATGACTGATGATCTCAGAAAAAATGATGGCGTAGATTTTGTAATGGAAAAGCCTGTCAGTTTTATCCAATTGAGTAATCTCGCTGCCCGCCTGCACCCCAACAACCAGCCAAAGGGACGCGTCACCATGTAAAAATAAAAAAGCCCGACCTTTACAAGTCGGACTTCAGCGGGGAGGGGGGGGGATTCGAACCCCCGGTGGACCGGAGCCCACAATAGTTTTCGAGACTATCCCATTCAACCACTCTGGCACCTCCCCATTTTGTGAAACGGGCAAAATTATAACCGATGTTTATCTGCCGCCCGGTTTTTACAGATCCACGCTCTCATGCAATTCGGGGTAATGTACCTGGCTTAAATCTTTTTCGTTCAAAAGTCCCTTTAAAGTCATGGCTTGTTTTTCTTCGCCGTGCACTAAAAAGATCTGCTTGACCGTATCCTTCACGCCCAACGCATATTTCAAGAGCAAGTCCTGACCCGCATGGCCTGAGAGTCCGCCGATCGTCGCGATATCACAATTGCGCTGATACACATCGCCAAAGATGTTAACCTCTGGCTCACGGTCTGCCAGCCTGCGCCCCATTGTATTTGGCGCCTGCCATGAAACAATGCAGATCGTATTCTTTGGGTTCTCAATATTGTTGCGAATATGATGCACGATGCGCCCCGTCTCCGCCATGCCTGAAGCAGAAATAATTACCATCGGGTCGCTGCGGTCATTCAAGGCTTTTGATTCATCCACTGAATTGACATAGGTCAACATTTTAAAATCCAGCGCAGGATGACGCGCTTCCAGCACAAACTGACGGGTCTCATCGTCAAAACATTCCGGATGCGCTCTAAACACTTTAGTCGCATTCACCGCCAGCGGACTATCCACATACACCGGGACCGAGGGGATCTCGTGTTCGGTCATCATTTCATTCAGGTTATAAACCAACTCCTGAGTACGCCCCACCGAAAAGGCGGGCACGATCACCTTCCCGCCGCGCTCAATGGTCCGTTTTACCACATCACGAAATTCGATAAACGCATTCTCTGGATTGCTATGGGATTTATCGCCATAGGTGGATTCCATGATCATGTAATCCACCGCATCTGGCAGGATGGGGTCGCGCAACAACGGCATGCGATATCTGCCGATGTCGCCGGAAAACCATAGGCGGGTCTTCTTTCCCTGCTCTTCGATCTCGAGTGAAACGCCAGCCGATCCAAGAATATGCCCCGCATCATAAAGCCGCGCCACCACACCGGGGATCGGCTCAAAAATCTCGCCATAGTCCACGCCCTGGAACATCTCGATCACATCTGCGGCATCTGCCTTTGTATATAATGGCTCGATGGGACTCTCGCCGCGCTGCGCGCGTTTCTTATTAACAAACTCAGCATCCGACTCTTGGATATGGGCAGAATCCATGATCATCAAACCCGCCAGATCCACAGTCGCGCGTGTCGCAAAAATATTTCCTTCAAAGCCCTGTTTTACAAGGTTGGGCAAATTTCCGGCATGGTCAATGTGCGCGTGCGACAGAATCACCGCATCCAAATTGCGTGGATCATATTTAAAATTCAAATTGCGTTCATAAGTTTCAGAGCGCCTGCCCTGATACAGTCCACAATCCAACAGCAGCCGCAAACCATTCACTTCGATCAAATGTTGGCTGCCAGTCACTGTATGTGCCGCACCGTGAAAGCTAATTCGCATTCTTTACTCCAAGCAATTTCAATATCTGCGCGCCATATTTCTCCACCCGTGAAGGTGAATCCTTCATCAACTGCGCCAACTCCGCCGCGTTCATCGGCGGGTTTTCAGCAAGCGCTGATACATAAGGCTTGGGCAGAATGACATCTGACTCGACCCCCATTTCCAACCCCAGATTTTTTCTCCACAATTTCAATTTTTCAAGCCGACGAAGGACCGCATCATTCTTCGCCTCGATCTGTTTCCGTTCAACCAGCGGAGCTTCCATCCCCCGGCGGATCGCAGCCAAAACACCCTCCCCCCACAGATTGATCTGCTTCTCACTCAAGCCCATGCCGGAAAGATCAACCTTATTCACAGGGGGGTTCTTGGACATCAACACAAAAACATCATCCATGATCACTTTATAAGGTGGACGGTTTAACTTCTCAGCTTCCCTGTCACGCCACTTGCATAAATACGCCAGAATGGTTAACTCACGCAGGGAAAGATCTTTTCGTGCTGCAAAGCGCCCCCATGATTCACCATTCACTTTTTGTTTGGGTTCATCATGGGGCAAACAAGCTCGAACGAAATCTTCCTTTGCAAACGTAAGGCGGTCTTTTTTTCTTAACTCATCTTCAAGCACATCGCGCAGAGCAAAGAGATAATGTGTATCCAACCGCGCGTAATGGATCTGTTCTTTCGTCAACGGGCGCGCCGCCCAATTTGCCTTTTGATGGCGCTTATCGGTTTGGATCTTGAATTTATCGCCTAACAGCCGATCCAGCCCAACGGCAGGATAACCAAGGATCCGGGCGGCTTGCATTGTATCGAACAGATTCGCGAACGAGAAATTAAAATCCCGCCGCAGGCAGACCAGATCATATTCCGCGGCGTGAAATATCTTCTCGATCTTTGGGTCTGAAAAAATTGGAGCGAGAATGCTCAAATCTTTCAGTGCCAGCGGGTCAACAAGATAATCGGCATTGGTCGTCGAGAATTGAACCAAACAGACCTGCTCACGAAAGGCATGCAGGCTGTTGGATTCGGTATCCACAGCCACACGGCTTTGTGTGACAAGATCATCCCTCAATTGTTGCAATAATTGCTTGTTATTTACCCAAATGGGCGGCGGCAGGATTTCTGGCATATTAGTTGATTATAAACCTTATACTTTCGGCTAGGGGTCAAAAATCTCATTTGGTTTGGCGAACGACACCCAGCAAGCGGTCATATCCATATTGAAGAAAATAAGAAAGAATAAAAACAACCATAAGGCCTGGGAATAACTTAAAAAATATCTGATCACGAGATGATTCTATTGAAAAGACTCGCACCAACCAATGCCAGATGGGACGGTGAAGCAAATAAGCAAAAAAAGATAAATATGAAACTAGCGCAGCCGCCTCCATAATGAATGGGAACTTAATCTTTGCTGCCAAAGCAAAAAGCAGCACAGCCCACGAAATAATGAACAACGTCGTCCCCAATATATATAAAGGGGATGTGGGATTTAAATTAAGCGCATAGGAATAAATATAAGTTGAAAGTACTGCAATGATAAACTTGACCAATATCTGTTCACCGGAAAGATTTTTGGAAAGGAAAACCAAACGAGTAAATAGAATGCCAATCAGGAAAACAATAAAGTACTTATAAAGCCTTTCGTCGATCAATCCTGTCCAGAAATGAAGCGCATACGCACCGGCAAAGACCAATCCTGCGTCGATAATCAATTCTTTGGCAGAGCGCGTCTTCGCAAGCAAAACCGCAAAAATTAAGTAAAAAAGGAGGATCGCACTAACAAACCATATTGTAACAACTGGTTTTGTAAAATTCGGCGTAAATAGAAATTGTGTACCCAGCACATAGATGAACAGATCTTTTTTCCTAAAAGAAATCTCCATAACGAACATATAGAGAAATAACGCAAACAGATAAGGTGGAAATATACGCAGTAGGCGAGAAAAAAAGAACGAAATACCCGTTTGTTTATGTCTCTGAAAAGATCTCGCAAAAAAATAACCCGAGATGAAAAAGAATAATCCCAATAATACGGCTTCAAAATACGGTGCAAAATTCTGTAGCGAAAACCCAAAAAGACTCAGTCCATAGGCATCGCTATGATGGAACATCAGCATAATGGTAGCCATAGCACGCAGAAAATCGAATTCAAATATTTTGATCGGGGAAGAAATATTGCTTGTCAATTGAGTCCCAAATCCAACAACTATAAATTCTTTTCCATCACGATACCGTCTTCGCCGTCATTGTAATAAGCTTTCCAAATATCCCTTGTTTTATAGCCGTCTTTTTCATACATTGAGATGGCTATTTGATTGGATATCCGTACTGTCAAACGGGACTGGGATACGCCGAGTTTGCTTTCACATGCATGGAGCAGGGCAAGCCCTATGCCGCGCCGCCTAAAGCGTGGATCCACTGCAATGGTCGAGATCCAGCCCCACCCTTCGCGCGGATGCGGATCGCCAGCCACGAATCCTGCCATTTGGTCATCCTCGACTGCCTTGAGTCGAATCACTTCCCCGAAAGTTAAAACAGCGATAAGGTCAAGAAATGGCCACGCGTCTTTTCCAAAACTTTCCTGTTCGAGTTTGCGAAGCGCGTTAAGATCGAGGATGGATGCTTTGACGATTTCCATAGAGGGCAGATTGTATCAATAAAAAAAGTAGAAAGTGGAATTTTATCGCTCCACTTTCTACTTTTAATTATTTACCTGTTTATGTGTCTACTTCTTTGCATCTTTGCCGAGGAAATTATCCAGCATGCTGGTGAATTCCATCGGGAAGATGAATTTGGTGGATGGGCTTGTGCCAATGGCCTTGAGTGTTTCAAAATACTGCAAGGTCATGGTTTTCTGGTCAACAGATTTGGCGGCGTTGAAGATGGCCTCCAATGCGACGGCGAAACCCTCAGCGCGCAAGGCCTGTGATTGCTTGTCACCTTCGGCGCGCAGGATGTTGGATTCACGTTCGCCTTGAGCCTGGAGAATGGCAGCCTGCTTGGTACCTTCCGCGCGATTTTTCGCGGCTTCCTGGTCACCCATGGATTCGGTCACAAGCGCGCGGCGGACGCGTTCGGCGGTCATCTGGCGGTTCATGGCATCCTGCACTTCGCGCGGAGGAATGATCTCGCGGATCTCGACGTTGGTCACTTTGACGCCCCAGCGTTCGGTAACTTCATCCAAACGTGTGCGAAGCATATTGTTGATGTGTTCGCGTTCTGAAAGCACGTCATCCAACGGGATACCACCGATGACCGCGCGCAAGGTTGTCGCCGCAATACCAGCCGCGGACAGTTCAAAGTTTCCAACCTGTAAAACAGACATGGCCGGGTCCAAAATTTTGTAGTACCACAGGAAGTCAATGGAGATTGGCGCGTTATCCTTGGTGATCGATACCTGATGCGGCACCTCGCGGATCTGCTCACGCAAGTCAACTTTCACGGCACGGTCGATCACAGGGATCAACAAGACGATGCCCGGACCTTTTGGCTGCGGCATTACACGTCCCAATCGAAAAACGACCAGGCGTTGATATTCAGGGATGATACGAATTGCATTGGCAAGAAAAATAAAACCAATGACCAGGACCGCACCAACAATGCAAAAAAGAGTACCACCAGTTGCTAGAGCATTAGGCATATTATTTTCTCCTTCTAGAAAAAAAATTAGAGTTCCTTTTCAACAACGAGGGTAAATCCCTCGCGGCGAATCACACGAATCGAAGAACCTGCGGGAATGAGAACATCACTTTTTGCAGACCATATCTCCCCGGCCACATACGCGCTTCCTTCAGCATGGATATTTGACCTGGCCTCTCCAGTTAGTCCGATCAACAGCCCAAGATCATGCGTCAGAGGCACACTAGCCGCCTGAACGGTCTTCCGGACCGCGACCCACAGAAATGCAGTCATCAACCCTGAGGCAATCAGTGCGACAAGCGGATTCACAGCAGGTTTCCATCCGTCCACGGCGAACAGGAACACCGAGCCTGATACGAGCAACAAAATGGAAATCCCAAGATATGGTTCGCGTTTTGGTTTTTGAATAGAGTAGGTGAAAGGCACGATACTCACAACAAGCAAGACGATCGCCCACCAATTAAAGGACATGTTGTAAACTGCATATCCAGAAAGCGCCAAGCAGAAAAACGCGCCGACTTCGAACAGCCCTGTGCCCGGAGAAATGATCGCCATCAACCCAAGCAAAATACCGCCCATCAGGATCAGATATGCTATGTTCGGTTCCAATAGAAAATCCATTGTGCCTCCATTTGATTATACAACAGTTGAGTGAATTCGATTCTGTATACGAGAATCATCGGATTAAGGTTGTGAATCACAACCACTTACACGGCTGTATAATAGGACAGTTGAAATAAATCCTACTCCTACAGGAGCTTAAGTGAACTTCCAAAAAATTTGTGTTATCGGGCTCGGCTATATTGGCCTGCCCACCGCCTCTACCTTTGCCGCACACGGGATCAACGTTTTAGGTGTCGATATCAGTCCGCACATCGTTGAAACCATTAACAAGGGCGAGATCCATATCCACGAACCGGGTTTGCTCGAAGAAGTAAAAAAAGCCATTCAGTCCGGGAACTTCAAAGCAGCAGCCAAACCCGAAGAAGCAGATGCCTTCATTATCGCTGTGCCAACTCCCTTTCAGGAAAATAAATTCGGCGAATACAACGGTCTGACTTATAAGCTGGCTGATATGCGCGCGGTCACATCTGCCGCAGAATCGATTGTGCCATTTTTGAGGAAGGGGAATCTGGTTGTGCTGGAATCGACATCCCCTCCGCGCACGACTGTGGATCTGGTAGCTCCCATCCTCGCCCGCTCTGGACTTGAAGCTGGTCGCGACTTCCATTTGGCATATTCACCCGAACGGGTTTTGCCGGGGCAAATCTTGCGCGAGTTGATCGAGAATGCCCGCGTCATCGGAGGCGTAACGTCTGAATCCTCCCAAGCGGGCCGCGATCTATACGCCACATTCGTGAAGGGGCAGATCATCCAGACTGACGCGACCACCGCAGAGATGGTCAAATTGATGGAGAATACCTACCGTGATGTGAATATTGCCATCGCCAACGAATTCTCGCGCCTCGCAGATAAATTTGGGGTGGATGTGTGGGAAGCAATCTCTATTGCAAACCTGCACCCGCGCGTAAAGATCCTCAGCCCAGGTCCCGGCGTCGGCGGACATTGCATCAGCGTTGACCCTTGGTTCTTGGTGGAATCCGCGCCGGAGTTGACGCCGCTTATTTATAACGCGCGGCAGGTCAATGATGCGCAACCGAATTTTGTCGTAAAGCTTGTCCAACGCGCGCTTGGATCTCTTAATGAAAAGAAAATTGCTGTATTAGGGCTGGCCTACAAACCTGATGTGGATGACGTACGCGAAAGCCCTGCAACTGAAGTAATACATATCCTCCAGCATACAGGCGCACAAGTCAAGGCATGGGAACCATTCAAGCTTGATGCAAACATGAAGGGAGTTGACATGGCCTCCTCTCTTGAAGATGCCATAAAAGACGCAGATGCGGTCATATTATTAGTGAAACATACTGAATTCACAACACTCAACCCCAATGAGCTTGCTCAAAAAACAAAAGCTCGAATAGTAATTGACACCGTAAATGGCTGGAATGATGAAGTCTGGAAAAATGCCGGCTTCACGCTATTCCGTCTTGGCAACAATAAATCTAAAATCTAAAATCATAAATTGGAAATCACAATTTGAAAATCCTCTCTGTATTTGGCACACGGCCAGAAGCCGTAAAAATGGCGCCCATCGTCCGCATGTTGAAAAAAACAGCGAATATTGAATCACGTGTGTGTGTCACCGCACAGCATCGTCAAATGCTCGATCAGGTGCTCAATCTATTTGAGATCAAAACTGATTATGATCTTGATCTGATGCGTGAGAATCAATCTCTTGCGCAGTTAAGCGCAGCCATCTTTACCAATCTTGATCCTGTATTTTCAGACTTCAAACCGGATTGGGTTTTGGCGCAAGGTGACACGACCACAGTTGCGATATCATCCTTGCTGGCATATTACCATCGTATCAAATTCGGTCATGTGGAAGCCGGCCTTCGTACACACGATAAATGGCAGCCTTTTCCCGAAGAGATCAATCGCCGTGTAGCCGGGGTGACCGCTGACCTGCATTTCGCGCCGACAGACTGGTCAAAGCAAAACCTGTTGAATGAAGGAATTTCCAATAACATCATTGCTGTTACCGGCAATACAGTCATAGATGCACTGCAATATGTATCCATGCAAGCTGAGCCTGTGGAAATTACCGAATTAATTGAGAAATTGGTTCGCAGATCAGATCATCGCAATGACATGAAAAGACTGATTCTCGTTACAGCACACAGGCGCGAGAATTTTGGTGCGCCCATGGAGGATATTTGTCGCGCGCTGATCGAGACGGCACAGCGTGGAGATGTTGAGATCGTATACCCGGTCCATTTAAATCCAAATGTGCAGGAACCCGTCAATAGATTGCTCAGAAATGTGGAACATATTACATTACTCCCGCCTCTCGATTATTTGCCTCTGGTGCATTTGATGAAACACGCTTCTCTTATCCTGACCGACTCCGGGGGAATTCAAGAGGAAGCACCCGCTTTCGGCATCCCTACCCTGGTCTTGCGAGATGTCACTGAAAGACCGGAGGGAGTGGCCGCAGGGACACTCAAACTGGTTGGAACAGAACCCGACCGCATCGTCCGCGAAGCGAAGCGGCTTTTGGAAGATCCTCCTGCCTATGCAGAGATGGCAAAAGCAAACAATCCGTATGGCGATGGTCACGCGGCGGAAAAGATAATCCAAGCCTTGTTAAATTTGTAATGTGACACCCAAAAATCATGGGTATAATGAAATCATAGTTATGATACGAAAGTATGCGGTTCTCATCATCATGATATGTTTGCTCAGTACAAATTGGGCGTTTGTCCATGCGCAACAAATTGAGACCAGCAAATTTTTTAGCGAGACCGGGCATTATGTTAAAGGGGATTTTCTAACATTCTATAACAGCAGCACCAATGCGACATTTGTCTACGGTTACCCCATCACGGAAGCATTCACATCGAAAGACGGCGTAACAATCCAATATTTCCAACGCGCCCGCTTTGAGTATCGCGCAGAACTACCTGGCGGCCAGCGTGTACAACTCACTTCACTGGGACAAGCAACCTTCGTCTCAACCGGCGCAGTGAACATAAACAGCCCTGCCGCCTGCCAAACTTATTCAAAAAATAGTCCTGCGGTTTGTTTTGCATTCCTTGAATTTTTCGAAAAGTATGGGGGTACGGCACAGTTTGGCTACCCGCTCTCGGGGTTTGAATACCATGAAAATGTGCTTGTTCAATATTTTGAAAAAGCGCGTCTGGAATGGCAGCCAGGCAAGCCTGAAGGCCAGCATGTTGTGGTCTCGGACCTTGGCCGCATTTACTTCGAAAAACTCAATGAGGATCCCGGCTTGTTGGCGCCCGTAAAAGCGGATAACACCACCCAGAACCAGATAAAGTCGATTCACGTCCGGGCCTTTGTTTTGAAAGCAGTAACATTGAACACCGATTCACAGTTGATCTACATCATAGTTCAAGATCAATTACTTCAAGCAGTTGCTGATGCAAAATGCAGCGCTGTTGTCCATTGGCAGGATGGGCGTACAGACTCAAACACCATCTCCACAAATTTCAGCGGCATTGGCCTGATGGCGCTCTCATTCAGTAACCAGCCTTATGGCAGTTTGGTTTATATCGATGCAACGTGCGTCATCAAAGAAATTAAGGGAAGTACAACTACTTCCTTCAGGATATGGTATTAGCAAAAAATCCCAATCCAATCATCCTGCCCCTTTTTGTTTTCATAAAAATCAATGGTCTGTTCTGAAAAATCAATCAGGCACTTGCGCAGTGTTTCAGGTTCCAACACTTCCACAGCGCGGCCCAGCCCAAGTAAATGCGTGCGCGCTTCGTTAAACAATTCAAACGGCAAGTCAGGGGTTACCCAGCCATCCGCATCGGGGATATGAGATCGAGTGACCTGCCTGCGCGTGCGGTCACCGACATATTCTGCACCTGCCCATCTCGGAATAAGGATGGAAGATTGAAGGGATAATTTTTTTGGGCGAGGCAGCATAGCTTCCCTCGCCAACGAACAGGCGGACTTTTGTCCGCCTGTTTTATTTTCCGTTTCCTTTTTATAATCGCCGTCATTTGGAGACCAAACCATGAGACGAATCATCGCCGCCCTGCTATTGCTGATCTTTATCACCGCCTGCGCCGGATTGAACCAGGCTACGCCAGTGTTCTCCGAGCCTGTGGAAAATACTTCCGAAGAAAGCGCCACGCCCATCCCATCCGCAGGGATTGAGGCCACCGCCCCAACACCTGAATCGAAACCCACGCTCACAGCCACGCCCGTCCCACCGCCCGCGCACTGGTACTGGGCAGTGGAAAACCAGACCAACAAAATAATCGCCATCGATCCGAATGGGGAAAAACGGGAGATCGGAACCCTGTCCGCTTCGGAGGTCGAACATTTTTATCAGGGCTTCACGCTGGATTCCGAGCGGGCATTATTCTTCACAGCCGACGATCAACTCCACGCATACCTGCTCACCATCAACAGCATGCAGTCGATCGAACTCCCGGCAGATACATTCTGGGGACCGGATGCGACCCTCAC
Source organism: Candidatus Villigracilis saccharophilus (assembly GCF_016711665.1). Taxonomy (NCBI): domain Bacteria; kingdom Bacillati; phylum Chloroflexota; class Anaerolineae; order Anaerolineales; family Candidatus Villigracilaceae; genus Candidatus Villigracilis; species Candidatus Villigracilis saccharophilus. The sequence goes on along the minus strand of NZ_JADJSO010000081.1, from coordinate 114,317 downwards.
CAGATCGATCATTTCCGGCAGGTTGAACGACCATATCCTGTTCTCCTACTCAACTCAAGAGGGAGTCATGGATGGCTTCTACCCTGAAAGCGGCGCCGTGCTTTTCATTGACCTGGAATCCCGGACTGCAAAAGTGATCGACGATGCGGCCTATCTTGATATTTCCAGTTACGGTTTTAGCGATCCCCGTTACTGGTTCCACGCATCGCAAGACCAGCGCTATGTGCGCTATATGAACGGTCCCGCGGATCGAGCTGAGCAGGACCTGCACGAAGTGGACTTGCTTAACGGGGAGGTGCGCACGGTTTACACCACCAATCGTTCTCCGTATTACGCGTACGCCTCGCCGCAGGGTGACTTGTGGTATATGGGAAGATCCAGCGTCGTTCTGGATGTCAACGGAAATCAAACAGATTTTAACGGAGAGTCCCAGACCTTCTTTCCGCTTGCGGATGGAAAGGGTATCGTCGCTTCCCCCGACTGCACAGGAACCTGTGAATTGAAAGTGGTCACCCCTTTCGGCTCGGCTCCAGACCTGACCTTTAGCCTGCCCTGGAGCATCATAGATATCTACTACCCAGACATGACCCAATTAATGCCCGATCAAGACCTGATCTTTGCAGGCGCTCCTGCAAATTCCCTGTCTGATACACCATCCATCGTTGACCAGTACCCCAATTGGGACTTTATCGACAACCCTGTTTTTCGCTTGAGCCCGAATGGACAATCCCGCCTGATCGGATTCTACGGTTCCGACACCTCGGATTACGGATTCCCCATTTCACCCGATGGACGATATTACTTTTTGACATCACCGCAAAGTGATTCATTCTTTATTTACGATGCCGTGGAAGATCATTCACTGACCGAAATGCCAAGGTCTGCAGACCTTAATTATTATTTTGACACTGTCAGGTTCTCACCAACAGGCATCATGATCAGTTGGAGAACACGGATGGAAGGAATCGAGAAACAGTTTTTCCATGCATACTCACATGTCTCCGGTACATCATTTACATGGGAGGATGAGAGCAGGGAAGTTTACGCTTGCGTCGATCAACTTGAAGATGCATCCCTAATTTGTTGGACATACGCTGATCTGGATAAACCATCTTCTCTGCTGCGCTACGATCCCGACACAAAGGAAATGATACCTCTGATGGAAAACGTCATTTCCATCATGTCGCTAGATTGATTCACACACGCAATTCCATTATCCAAAAAAGAACAGACGGACTTTTGTCCGTCTGTTCTTTTTTGCTTGACAAAACACTAAAAACTAATATAATTAGAAAAAACTAATAATATTAGGTAAAATGAAAAATCAAACATCCTCCCCCCGCGTACAACGCAACCGCGAAGCCGCCACCCAAGCCATTCTCAATGCCGCCCGTGCCATCATGCGCGAAGAAGGCGTGGCAGCCCTCTCCATGCAGGAACTCGCCCGCCGCATGGAGATGCGCGCTCCATCCCTCTACTACTACTTCAGCAGCAAATCGGAAATTTACGACACCCTCTTCCGCCTCGGCTTTACGATGTTCGACACGCACATCAAGGAATTAATGAAAAATTCCACAGGTCTACGCGACGAACTGCGTATCAACATCGAAGGTTATATGTCCTTCGCGTTGGAAAACCCCGACCTCTATCAACTTTGTTTCGAGCGACCCGTCCCCGGCTTTGTTCCTTCCGAAGAAAGCCTTGCATTAAGCTTCGGCATCCTCAACCAATCTTATCAACGCGCCGATCAATTCAAAAAGCAATTGAACACCAAGCTTACAGGTCAACAGATCGTGGATACGGTCATCGCCATTTCTCACGGTCTCACCGCCATGCATCTTGCAAACGAGCCGCATCTTCCCATCGGGCAGGGACGCTTCGGCTCTTTAATTCCTGTCGTCTTATCCATCCTGGAACAAGCCATGCCCATCAAAGGAGAATCTTAATGAACGCTGCTATTTCCCCTTCGGCCATTGCCAACGCCGAATCTATTCCCTACACTCATGCGGATGAAGCTCATCGCCTCCTGACCACCGCCCTGAGTCGCTTCCTGACTTTACTTGAATCTCTCCGCGCTGACGATTGGTTCAAACCCACCCCCTGCACTGCGTGGAATGTGCATGATATGGTGGCGCACCAAGCAGGCGGATATGCCAGCGGCACAAGCTACAAGGAAATGATTCGCCAATACACCAGCAAACCCAAGCCAGGTCAACTGCCAGAGGATGCGATCAATGCGCTGCAAGTTGGCGAACGCGCCGATAAAACTCCCGCAGAATTGATCGCCGAATTGAAACAAGTTGGCGAAATCGCCGCACACAATTGGGCATACGGCTTCAACGCGATCAAGTGGATTGCCACTCCGCACCCCGTTGGCGGCTTTATGTCTATTCGTCATTTGATGTGGATCATCCACAGCCGTGACACCTGGATGCACCGCCTCGACATCTGCCGCGCCGCGAACCGTCCCTTCGAGCAGACCCGTGAACACGATGGTCGCATTGTCGAACTGGTGGTATTGGATACAGCCAAAAAGCTGACTAAAAAACTCAACGATCAAGCCATCACATTGTCATTGACAGGCATCGCAGGCGGCACATGGCAGATCGGCAAAGGCGAATCCGTAGCCGAAATGGAAATGGACGCACTCGATTTCAACATCTTCGTCTCGGGACGTTTTTCCTACGTGGAAGCCATGAAGCATGTAAATGTTTCTGGGGATAAGAACCTGGTCGAATTCGCTTTCAAGGATCTGCTTGTTTTGTACTAAAAGGTAACGATATAATAAATTCCATGCCTGCCATTTTCTCACTCATCTGCCCCACCTGCGGTGCCAGCCTGCAAGCTGACGGAACGACCCGCAATATTCTCTGCGAACACTGCGGAAATAAATATCTGCTCGACCAAAAGATCGAGCAGATGAATGAGGCCGAACGCGAGCATCTTTCTCCGACAGTCACGTATTCCAACAAGCCCGGTCAATGGATCAAAGTGGCGGGAGTGGATGTTCTTCTGCATAAATTCTCTGTGGAAAAAGTCGGCAAGGAACGTGTGTTTTTTATCGAGATCGAATATGAAAACAAAACTTCCGATCCTTTGAAGTATCGTCACGACCAATGGATCATCTACGACAAAACAGGCTATACCTATGAAGCGGTCAAGGATTTTTCCCATCCGCACCTGTATAAAAAAGAAAAGATCTATCTGGGCATGACGCGTGTCCTGAACCCTGGCATGCGATTAAGAGGCTGGCTCGCATTTGTGCTGCCCTCCGAGAGTGACATCGAATGCCTGCAATTTTCAGCAGGCACGCCGCTAAAGACATTGGAATTCCGAATAACGGATCAGCAGTAAACCCAAAACTGTTGTATAGTGGTAACAGGCAGGGCGGGTCGCTTCGCGTGGACCGCCCTTTTGTTTTATCTGTAATAGAGGAAAAATGAAACGAAACATCCCCCTGTTATTTACATTGGTTGTATTTATATTTGCATGTGGGGCTCCTGCCGTGTCAACCCCGCAGCCCGATAAACAAGTTAAGTCGACATCCACGCCACAGTCTGTGGAAAATACAGCAACCGCAACAAACACTTCAATTCCTGAACCAACCATAACTTCCACCCCCGTGCCGCCATCTCCGCGTTGGTATTGGTCAGTGGATGATTCAGATACGGCAAAGGTCATTGCGGTGAATCAATTTGGGGAGAAGCGTGAACTCGGCGCATTGGAACAGTCAGACGACATGCATACCGCAGTCACACCCCTTGACCATGAACGAGCCCTGCTCTTCCTGGATGCGGACAACACCCTGCGCGTGTACTTGCTTACGCCAAATGGCATGCAAAAGATCAAACTCCCTAACGAGCCTTTTTATTTCAACACTGAATTTTCACAAACTAGCCGTGCGATCATCGGTGTGTATGAGGATCACGTGCTCTTCTCGTATGTGACCGAGAGCGCCAGCAATATCATGCCTGATACCGGTCCCATCTTTCTTATGGATCTAACCGCGCTCACCACCCAATTGATCGATAAGACGGTCAGCCGCGACCCATACAGCAACAACAGCTATTGGTTCCATCCTTCGCCAGATGGTCGTTATCTGCGTTACATGAGTGGTGACCAGAGAAAAATGGACATCCGCGAATTGGACATGGCAACCGGCGAGGCACGCACGCTCTTCACGACCAGCGGCTCATCGTACAATATCCGCACTTCGCCCAAGGGTAACCTCTGGTATTTACGAGCCGATAAAAAGATCCTGGACCTCAATGGCAACCAAACTGAGTTCACGGATGAGTCGCAAACTGTCCGCCCCATGCAGGATGGTAACGTCGCGGTATACCCGCGTGAGTGTGTGGACGATTGCGAGATCAAAGTATTTGCGCCGTTCGGGAACACAACCGAACTTACTTATAAGTTTCCGTGGGTGATCGAAGCGGCATCCATTTACAACAACCTTAATCAAGTATTGCCTGATCAAAGTTTGTTAGTGGCAGGCAGACCGTCTGCCTTTCTATCAAAAACCCCCGCAGCCATGGCGGACTATCCCGATCTGCTGGGGGAAGATAGCCCGCTCTTTCGCCTCACTCCCGATGGACAAGCACGCCTCGTGGGCATTTACATCGGAAATGCTTCAGAAGACGGGCGCTATATTCTTCTGCGATCCTCAGACCAGACGAAGTTCTTTATTTACGATGTGATCGCAGACCGTCCACTCTTTGATATCCCAATCGATTCTACGCTGGAGGATTACTTTGTCATGTCCGCCAGATTCTTTGATACGGGTATGCTTGTCAATTTGAGCGCGTCTGTTCCGGGGGACCAGAGTGCATACCGATTCTTTTATAGTGCGTATGTCTATGACACATCAACCTCCATCGCCTGGGAGGATATCAACGCCGAGATCAATAGTTGTCCCGACCTGCTCGAAGATGGAAATCTGGTCTGCTGGTTTTATCGAACAGATGGCACCAACTTCGATCTTGTCCGCTTTGACCCGGTCGCTGGAACAAGGACAGTCTTGATGGAAAATGGGTGGCTAATCGATTTCACCCAATGATCTTTCAGGTGTGGATTGACGGGCAGCGGTTTTTATTAGCTGAGAAAAAAGGACTGTCAATGGCTTAGCAAAAAGCAGGTGATGGCAAAAGTTATCTATTTTTTTGTGACGGTTCACCTAATAATGAAGGAGTTTGATCATGAATAAAAGAATGACTTGGTACACCGTTGTGTTATTTATTGTTACATCTCTCGCCTGCCAGACATTATCATTTGGCGGTGGAGGCACCGGCACTTCAACTGACGCCCTGTTTACCGATCCGTCTGATCCCGTAAACGTGGCTGTTGAATTGGAAACTCAACAGGCACAAACGGCCACGATCTCGCCTGAGGGCGGGCAGATCACCGCAGTGGATATCGCCGGAAACCGATTCACCCTGGATATTCCAGCCGGCGCGTTGGTGGTGGATACGGAGATCACGATGACACCTGTTGGCTCGATGAACGGCCTCCCGTTGACGAACGGCTTGGTGGGGGCGGTACAGTTCGAGCCTGATGGTTTGTTCCTGTATCAAGATGCCATCCTGACCATTGAACCGATTCAGGAACTCCCGCTCGAAAATCAGATCATCTTCGGCTATGTTGGCAGCGGGCAGGACCTGCACCTAGCCAGCCCTGGTCCGGACCTCGATCGGATTCAGGTGCGTGTCCCGCATTTCAGCGGATTTGGACTTGGGAGCGGGATGGCAACTGACCGCGCCACGCTGCTGCTTAAACGAGCCGCCGATCATGAGATCCGCATCCAGCAACAGGTGGCAGACCTGCTCACCCGTGAACGGGAGGCGCAGTTGCAGGGTCAGGAATCGTCGGTCGATCTATCCGCACTAACCGAGTACTTTAAATCCTATTACGGCCTTGTCGTGCGGCCGCGTATGCTTGCCGCCGGCTCAAGTTGCGCAAACGGAAAATTGGCGATCCAGACTCTGCTTGGTTATGAGCGGCAAAAGCAGCTTTTAGGGATGGATGATGGTAACAACAACAGTATGCAGGATTTAATCGCCTTGATGGATACAGTGTATGCGAAATGTCGCGAGGAAGCGGTCAAAGAGTGCCAGGCGAAGGTTGATCCAAAGATCCTCATTCAGTTTGAGCTTGGATACGAACGCCAAAAGCAGCTGCTGGGATTAGGGGGAGGAAATCCCTCGGTGGCGAACATTCTCGAGGAGGCTGTCAGGATTTGCGGACAGAGTTACTCGATCTCCGGCGGGGCTGATGAATTCTTTGGGACTGGAACCATTTGCAGCATCGAGCAGCCTTGGACAATATCAGGCAGCGGTGTGACTGTGACTTTCACTCCTTCTTCAGCGAATGGCGGGTCTTACAGCTACTCCGGTTCGATGTCTGGCATCGATGTGTCCGGCTCCGGCAGCTATACTGTGATCTACAGCGACGGTTTCGCGGTATCAATCCAAGCGGGAGGCGGGGGGCAGGCTGGCGGCGCCTCAGGGTCTGGCGAGGAGGTTTACACGTTAACGCCCATTGCCAGTTGTCAATAAGATCACTCTTATCCCCGTGTCAGATGCAAGGATTTTATATCCAAATAACAAATTGTTGGCTCATGTCTTGAACTCTGTGCGATCGGGAAAGTTCTTTTTAACGCGAAATACAAAAACAGGGCGACGGGCGCGCAAAATTTGCATTAGGATTTTTGATCTTTGAAAATGCCGCGAATTGTACATAAGTCGCGTTTTTGACCGAAAGATTTATAATCCGTATGGAGGCGCACATGAAAAAATTTTTGGTCTTGCTGTCTATTACAGCCTTTATCTCTGCCTGTTCGCTTGCAAAAACAACAGAAGCACCAACAACCGTTCCGCAATTACAAATCTCCGATCCTGCGAAAATACTCGAAGCGTCTGCGGGTAATGAATTCAAGATCATCATCGACTCAAACCCAAGCACGGGTTATCATTGGGAGATCATCGGAGAAGTAGACAAGAGTGTTGTTGAGTTCATCTCAAATGAGTATCGTGCCGATGAACCTGTGATGCCCGGCTCCGGCGGCGTGGACGTCTGGGTATTCAAAGCCATTACGACAGGTAAGACTGATATCACTCTTGGGTACTATCCACCGTCAAATGACCCTGTAGAACCGCAACAAACGGTGACTTTCACTGTTACAGTAAAGTAGATGAACAAAGGCGACCAAACTTGGTCGCCTTTTATTTCCGAGGAGGAGATATTGAAACGCCTTATTCTATTTACTGGTACGCTCTCGCTATTATTGGCGGCGTGTTCCATCAGCACGCCTGCGCCTACCGCCACCCCAACCGCCGTTTCAACAGTTGCCGCTCCCACGCCGGCCGCGAGTCCCACCGCTACCCCGCTGCAAATGAGCCTGCGGGTGAAGGATGGAACTGTAAATTGCAGGTTTGGCCCGGGGATAAACTACGTCACGGTCAACGAATTGCATCAAGGGCAATCTGCGCGCGTAACGGGCAGGAACGATTCCTCCAATTGGTTGTATGTGCGCGACCCCGGCAATCCCGGCGGATTTTGCTGGCTGTCTGCATCGGTGATCGAACTCGATGGGCAGGCCGACCTGCTGCCTGTGATGCCTCCACCCTTCGTGACGGTGACAGATGTAAGTTTACGGGCTGACCCAACCCGCATCCTGGTGAACTGCTCCCAGTTCCCGCAGACGGTTTTCTTCGAAGCCGAGGTCACCACAAATGGTCCGACCCTGATGACCTGGAAATGGGAAGCTAGCACCGGCGCGATGTCGGATGTTGGCACAATGGTTTTTGAAAGGGCAGGCACACAACTACTCAACGAGTTTTATCCGATCGGCGCGCCAAATGAATACTGGGTGAAACTTCACATCCTCACACCAAACATTTTGGAAAAACAGGTGAGTTTCCCCGTGAGTTGTACTCAGTGATCTGTGGGGGTTCCACCGGCAAGGGACTGTTCGATGCCAGAGTAAACAAAAACTGCAGATGATACTCCATCTGCAGTTTTTCTAAATTGAAGAGTCTAGTGTTCGAACACAACCATCTTATACCCAAGCGCGGTGAAAAATTTGAGCAGATAATTTTCCGCATTGGTTTGTCCCTGCGTAAGGATGCCGTCTTCCAGCGCGGCTTTGCGGATCTCATCCTCCGCGGTCTGACGGGCGAGAGTTTCAAGGTCGGTAAAACCCTTGGTCAACAGGCCGGTTTCGCGGTCATAGACATAGGATTTTTCATTATCAAGTGTGGCAATAAAAATTTCAGTAGGAGGCAGCTTTACATAGAGCACACCATTCTCCAAACGCATGTCGCCGGGCTGTAGTTTTTCCATATCTATGCCAGCGATCACAACACCATGCGCGACGAAGAGCAGTTTATCTCCGAACGCGAAACCAAAGGTACCCTGCCCCACTTCAGCGGTGATCACTTTCTCAATGCTGTATTGAATGGTTTCAAGTCTGGCGATTGCGCGGATTTCGTTGATGTATGTGACGGGGTCGGGTATGATTGTGGGTGTTGGATTCAACAACTGAGCGACCTGCGTCTGCATCGAGGAGTTTGCCTCCTGGATTCCCTGAAACGGCGCGGTGGCGGCATTTGCGGCAGCGGCTGCACTCTCGCGCACGGTTTGTACGATAAAATATACACCTGCCGCCAATACGGCAAGGATCAGGATGGACATGAACGTGTTGAGACTATTTTTCATAACACTCCTTTTAACACATGTCTTATTATAGCAATATCGTGTCTTTGTGCGCCGACAAACCTGCAAGATGAAAAAACTCTTACTAATCCTCTCCCTCGCAATTCTTGGATGTTCACTCCCGGTTCAACTGCAACTGACCAGCGGGACTCCTACACCGTCGCCTGCCCCCACGCAGACTCCCACTCCCGCGCCAACGCCTCTACCCACGTCTGAGCCTGGTACAAAAACAAATCCACTGATCCTGGCCCTGGCACCCTCCCCCCGCCCGGATGATGCAGTTGCCGCCGCCGGTCAGGTGATCGCGGCCTTTATTGAAAAGCAGACCGGCTTCACCATCGTCATAGTTCAGAACACCTCCGAAAGCGAACTGGTGGAGGCGCTGGTAAAAGGTAATGCTCACATCGCATCTCTTTCACCCTATGGATATGTACTTGCCCGTGAAAATAATTCAGTCGAAGCGGTATTGGCGAGTGTGCGCAATGGCGAATTATTCTACGGTACGCAATTCATCGCCAATCGTGAAAGTGGTTTCACCTCATATTTCGACTCGGCCAGAAATGAAAATACTGCCGAAGCTGTTGTGGCGCTCAAACAATTTCAAGATAAAAAACCCTGCTGGAGCGACAGCGCTTCGCCGTCAGGATATGTGGTGCCGCTCGGATTGCTGATGCAGTCTCAAGTCGAGACGAGAAGCGGCGCATTCATCGAGGGGCAGCCCAGCGTGGTACGGGCTGTCTACGCTGACAATATCTGTGACTTCGGCGCAACCTTCATTGATGCCCGTCAATCTCCCGTGCTTGAAGCAGATTATCCGGATGTAATGGACAAGGTCCACGTCATCTGGCGCGCGCCGAAGATCATTCCGTATGAAAATATTTCCATTTCGAACAGACTGCCTTTCGAAATGCGCCGTGTCATCCAGCGCGCGTTCATTGACCTGATGCTCACGCCTGAGGGGAAAGCCGCGGTGCAAACGGTGTATGGATTGGATGAATTGCAGATCGTGGAAGATACAGCATATGACAGCTTTGTGTTGTACCTGCAAGCTTCGGGATTGGAATTGCAGGATCTGTTCAAAGAGTGATGCTTTAAATTAAACCCATGCTAAAAAAAATAATTAAATTTTCAACGCGCTTTGCGCTGATCCTCAGCCTATTGGTTTTATTCGGGTTGTTATTTCCAAAATTGATCGTGTGGTTGTTCGCGTCTCCGCGTATTTTCACAAAAGAAGGCGTGCCTGCCGGGCGTGTGGCGATCGTCTTCGGCGCAGGACTGCGTTACGATGGGACTCCCACGGCCATTCTGAGAGACCGCGTACAGACCGCTGTTCAGCTGTATCAACTCGGCAAGGTGAACAAGCTGTTGATGAGCGGCGACAATAGAGTGGTTGACTACAATGAACCAGAAGCCATGCGCCAATACGCGCTGGGGTTGGGCATTCCCGATGAAGATATCGTTTTGGATTATGCCGGCCGCCGCACGTATGACACCTGTTACCGTGCCAGCGCGATCTTTCAGGTGAATACAGCCGTATTGATAACTCAAGATTTTCACCTGCCGCGCGCAATATTTCTTTGTAACTGGTTCGGCGTTGAATCTGTCGGCGTGGAGTCGAACAACAATTATTACAGAAAGATCTCGCACTTTATCTGGAACACAAGGGAATTATTCGCAACCTCACAAGCCGTCTGGGATGTGTATGCGTTAAAACCCGTGCCTGTGCTAGGTGAGCCTGAACCGATCCACTAATCAAATCAATGGAGAATGTTAATGACCCGTGATGAAGCTCTTAACCTTGTGCGTGAATTTGTAAAGAACGAAGGCCTGGTGCGTCACATGCTGTGCGTGGAGGCCGCCATGCGTTTCTATGCTGAAAAATATGGCGAGGATGTGGAACTATGGGGCTTGCTTGGCTTGATCCATGATTTTGATTGGGAGATCCACCCCACGCTGGAACAGCATCCGCAGGCGGGGTCGGCGATCCTGCGCGAGCGCGGACTGAGCGAGGCGATCATTCAGGATATTCTCAGCCACGCGGATCATTGTGGTGTGCCGCGCGATACCCTGCGCCGCAAAGCGCTCTCCGCGTGTGATGAGGTGACTGGACTGGTGACAGCGGTTGCGTTGGTACGTCCCTCGCGCTCTTTATATGACCTGGAAGCCTCCTCGGTCAAAAAGAAGTGGAAGGATAAAGCCTTCGCCGCCGGCACAGACCGCTCTGAAATGGAACATGCCGCAAAAGATCTTGGCGTTGACATCTGGGAGCATGTCGGCAATGTCATCACCGCCATGCGCAAGATCGCGCCGGAGTTGGGGTTGGTGGGGAACATTCCACAAGGATAAGTATTTGACATTATCGGTAATGAGAAAAAACGCCAGGCTCAAGCGCCGGCGTTTTTGATTCAGGACATCGCAATTATTTATTTTCCCTTCTTATCCTTGTCTTTCTTATCTTTCTTGTCTTTTTTATCATCATCATCGTGCGCCATCATATCAATGGCAACCGCCACAGCGAGGATGAGGATATCATTCTGCCCGGGATCGATCTCAACGCCATACGTATCGGTCAGGCGGAACCATTTCTTCGAGATCTCGGCGACCTTGCTCCAGCCCTGCTTGATCGAATATTCATGGTCAAGGATATTGCCCTGCACAACCAGGTCCGGTCCATTCTTAACCTTCACATCCCATTTGTCGCGCAGTGGAGCGATAAGCGCCTTCTTGATCACAGCCAGGTCCTTGCCGTTCGCGTCCTCGACAACCATCGTATCTTTGATGGTCAGCAGGCGTTCCTTGATCTGACATAGGGTATTTCCGTTTATATCCTCAAAGACCAGGGTCTTGCGAATGCGCAGTACCTTGCCGTCCACTTTGAATACCTTTTGACCGGCTTCATTCTCGATCCAAAAATCATCCCCGATCGAGATCAGGTTCTGGCGTATCTTATAGCGGGACATTTCATTTTTTGACATGTTTGTTTCCTTTTAGGCGGATTGTTCAATTTGACATACTGACTCAAGCGTACCTTTCCAATCTCAATTATACAGAGTATCACTGATGATATTGGGGCAAAAAATACACTCTCAAAAGAGAGTGTATTTTTGCTTATTTTTTCTTCTTCTTAATTGGTTTCGAATCCTTTTTTGCCGCAGGCTTCACAGCTTTCGCCGCTTTCTTATTTTTTTCTTCCTTCTTCTCTTCCTTGATAGTTTTTACAAACCGCTCAACTGTCCAGCCGACAACCACGGATGTAACAGCTTCGCCCGGCTTCACTTCCACAAGCGCGTCGCCTTTTGTGGCGCCCCGTTTGCGGATCCCGGCCGCGTCCAGCCTCGCGGACTTAGGCGCGCCTTTGCTGGTGTGGATGGTAGCGATGTGATTCGGTTTACCGGAAGCGACGCCCGCAATGGTGATCTTTTTCGGCAACTGCCAGGCAACCACACCTTTGCCGTATCGTCCCTGGGTCGGGAATTCTTTTTCGCTGACGCGCTTGGCTTTGCCATCGGAGGTCATCAGGAATACTTCACCTTCGGTGGGCAGGATTTCCGCGCCAACCAATTCAACGCCATCATCTAATTTGATGCCGTTCACCCCCGCGGCGACGAGTCCCATCGGGCGCACATCGTCTTCCTTGAAGCGGATCGCCATGCCTTGAGACGTGACCAGCAGGACATCCTTCTTCAAGCCGTCAGTCAGTCCCACCCAGCCGAGCCTGTCACCTTCGTTGACCCTGGCCAATACAAAGGTCTGGGCGGAAGGGCCAGGCAATTCAGAAACCAGACTCTTCTTGACCATGCCAAAACGTGAGACCGTGATGACACAGGTCTCCGGCGCAAATTCAGAGCGTTTGGCGGGCATGGAGAATATCGCAGCAAGTTTATCGTCCTGGGTTAACGGAGAGGCTTTGAAGTATGGAATGCCGTCGGACAAGTGTCCATTCGAGCCGATCTCAGGCAGGGTATGCAATGCGATCGCGGCAGCCTTGCCGTTTTCAGCCGTAAGATAAAGTGTATCTGTGGATGAGGCCCTCACAAGGAAATGCGGCGCTTCATTCCCGGATGGACGCGGCGCCTTGTCGTCATGCGTGCGGGCCATGATGCCATCCGCGGTCACACCGATCCAGACGGTTTGTTCGGTGATCAGGTCCGTGGCGACCAGGGATTTCACACCCTTTCCACTCTTCTTAAGGTTCACGATCTGTGTACGGCGACGGTCGCTGTAGGCGGCCTTCACACGCAGTAATTCATCTGAAACAACGCCGCGCATTAACTTGGGAGATTTTAATAAATTCGTTAACTCTTTAATGATCCCAGCAACTTCCTTGTATTCGGTTTCGATCTTTTTGCGTTCGAGCGCGGCCAGACGGCGCAGCTGCATGTCAAGGATGGCGTTGGTCTGCAACTCCGTCAGCTTGAAACGCTTCATCAATTTTTGGCGGGCAGTATCCACATCTGGCGCAGACCGAATGATGTTGATGATCTCGTCCAAATTCTTTAATGCGATCAAATATCCTTCGAGGATATGCGCGCGCGCTCTGGCCTTATCCAGATCAAACTCGGCGCGGCGTTTGATGATCGTCAAACGATGTTCAACATAAACGCGCAGTGCCTGCTTCAAAGTTAAGGTGCGCGGCTCGCCGTCCACCAGCGCCAGCAGATTAATGCCGAAGGTGGTTTGCATGGGTGTGCGCTTATACAACTCGCGCAAAATATTTTCGGGTTCAACGTTCTTCGTCATTTCGAGGACGATGCGCATCCCCTGGCGGTCGGATTCATCGCGCAGATCGGACAGTCCTTCGAGATGACCGTCGCGCGCCAGCTCGGCAATGCGCTCGATCAAACTGGACTTGTTGACCTGGTACGGTAATTCTGTAACAATGATTCGGCTCTTGCCGCGTTCCATTTCCTCGATGTGCGCCTTGGCCTGCACCGTGACCCGTCCGCGCCCCGAACCATAGGCAGACTCAATATCCTCCTCCCCTTTTTCCTGAATGATGATGCCGCCCGTGGGAAAGTCGGGACCTTGTACGAACTCCATCAACTGCTCGACGTCAATATCATCAAGCTTTTCCCACTTCTCGATCATGTACACCAGCGCGTCAACGATCTCGCCGAGGTTATGCGGCGGGATGGAGGTCGCCATACCAACTGCGATACCTGTTGCGCCATTCACCAAAAGATTTGGAATCGCTGCGGGAAGAACACCTGGCTCTTCGAGCGTGTCGTCGAAGTTCGGGACAAAGTCAACTGTTTCTTTATTGAGATCGAACAAAATATCCAGCGCGGCGGAGGTGAGTCTCGCCTCGGTATAACGCATCGCAGCGGGCGGATCGCCATCCACTGAACCAAAGTTACCCTGACCATCCACGAGCAAAGTCCGCAGGGAGAAATCCTGCGCCATGCGCGCCATTGCTTCGTACACCGCCGAATCACCATGCGGATGATATTTACCGAGCACTTCGCCCACGATACGCGCAGATTTCTTATACGCCGTATCCGCGCGGATGCCCATGTCATACATCGCGTAAAGAATACGTCTCTGCACAGGCTTGAGTCCGTCGCGCGCATCAGGCAGGGCGCGCGCCACGATGACGCTCATCGCATAATCAAGATACGACTGCTGCATTTCAGTGTCAATATCTATTTTTCTAACGATACCAAGTTCCATAGTTACTCCGAAAATTTAACCACGAAGGGCACCAAGGCAGACAAAGGAAAACCCAACCTTCGCGCTATTTGTTTTCTTCGCAGTGAATGTATGTTCTATTGCGGGGCTTATCTTACGGGGAAAGGGAAAAGGCGTCAAGTGCGAAGCACTTTCTCAACCATTCAGGTGATTGCACAACATATGGTGAATCAGTAAAATTTTTCCCAAAAATTTAGAGGTCACCTGTAAACGAAACCCACAGCTAAAGCAGGGGGCTTTGTCCCTGACCACGAAGGTTCGAGACCATTGGCAGGTTTACTTCTGCCCTGACTGCGATATTCACAGCCGCTACTCTGTCCGCATTGCCAGAGAAGTTGCATGCGCTACAAAGGAAAACAGATTGAGACTTACGATTGGCTTTATCAACACAACCACATTCGGGGCAGGTGCGCGAGGTGTTTCTTGGATCAACGAAGATCACAGGAACCCCCCACGCGCTCGGCTTTGTATACGATGTACTGCCTCAGTTGGTAGAACGACCAATTCGCATGTCTCGCTCTCTGCTTGCGTCCTTTTACCGGAGCCTCACGGATACCGCCCAATTCTTCAAGGGCAATCGCTCGATGAGTGTCATACGCAATCTGTACGAGAATTTTGCTAATTCTATGGTTGGTTATTTTTTGAAAACGGGATTGAACGCCAGATATCTTCTTGAGTTTTCGTGTGGCGGATTTGGTCTGTTTCTTTTGCAAATTGCTTCTGCGATGTCCAAACTTTCGGCGGTTATCTTCGATCGCCGCGCCGCTGAACCCGCCACCGTCCGAAGTTGCGGCGATCTGGACAAGACCCAGATCAACCCCCAACACCCCTTCCACGTCAATTGGCTTGGGTGTCTCCACCTCGCAGACAACCATCAGGTAAAACTTGCCTTTGACCAGACACAAGTCGCTTTCCCCATGCTGGCCTTTGAGCAATTCAAGCTGGCGTTTTCCGCAGGCAAAGGACATCTTTTGTCTGCCCGCTACTGTCCAGAGGCTCAACTCCATCCTGTCCAGTTTGTAGGTCAGGATGCGGTCATCAAAAGCAATCGCGCCATGCGGCTTGAAAGTACGTTTGACTTTTCTATCCAGCTTATAAGCATCTGCAACTTTCGAAATGCAACGAACAACCACCTGTGCTGTCAAGCCAAACATTTCCTTGACAGCGTAATACGTAAGTTTGTGGATTGGAAATTGTTTGAATGTCTGACTCTCCCACGCCTGTTCGCTGATGTAATTGCAGGCGGCGTTTGCAACCTCAAGAGTTTTACGAAGGGCTTGCGCTTGTTCAGGCGTAGGCAGGAGTTTTATTTGAGCGATCAATTTCATGGCGTGATTATACCGCAGCTTCAATCTATTGAAACTGCTCTAGCGAAAGCACATCGCCAGCGGCTATCCCTCTCCACTGCTAAAGCAGGGAGTTTCTTGCCGAGGTCTCGATGAAACTGAATTCAGCAAAAGAAGTTTGGATCGCGCGTACGATCGCGTGGGTTGTGCTTGGTGTCATCTCATGCGGCATATTTTTTTCGGCCACGTTTATGCTTGGACCGTCATTATCTGCAATCCCCGACTTGAATGACACGATCGCTCTGGCGGTGTTCTGTCCGGGCGCCGAATCATCATCCACACAGGAAAGCGCATCCACACCGACCACGAGCGATCCCAATGGCATACGCGGACATACTGTGGAGATCACCTGCTATTTCACGGACGGCAGTACGAAGATCATTCGTAACGAGCAATTTGCACTGGCATCGATTGGCGGCATGTTCGGCATCGGCGGTTTGACCGGCATCCTGATCACAATCCCTTTAATGCTTCTGCCGATCTTCTTAATTCGCAGGAAGAAGGAGCCAGTCTAATCCAGCTGCCAGATCAGCCAGCCTTTATTGACAAATCTTTTTTGCAAGTTGATGGAATAGCCCTTTAACGCAAGACCTTGTGCCGATGCGGCGAACCATTGTTTTAATCCAAACACCCTTGCCGGGGATGTCTCTGCCGCGGAGCGTTTCCATGCTTCGATGAAATCATAAATTAATTCACCCTGCACGACATGGTGGATATAATTCTTCGGCAGCACGGCTTGAAAATCAGTAATGTCGAATCCCAAGCGGAAGTTGGTACTGAAGATCAACGCTTCCATTTTCCATGATCCGCTTTCCATTTTCCGCGCAATATTCGCAACCCAAACGCTTCCAAATGGATTCGATGTGCCTTCGATCATTATTCCGCCGGGCAGGACATATTGAGCGAGCCGTGTGTAAGCGGGATTGAAATCCTTTTCTTCATACTGACGGAGAACGTTAAAGGCGCGTATCAACCTGACCGATTCGCCTGCTTGCAATGGCAGGTTAAATCCACCCAGACGAAAGTGCGTGATCCCGTCTGCATAAGGCAGCGCAGCCTCGACTCTTTCCTTGTCAATCTCAACGCCGAGAATGGGGAGGTTCGGATTCACAACCCTGAACCGCTCCGCGCTTTCGAGGGTGGTGCGCGCATCAAAGCCATATCCAAGATCAACGAATAAGGAACGCTGAAACAGCCCGTCGGTCCGTGTGAGAAGCGAAGGCTCGTAGAGCAGAATAAAGTTATCGACACGCCGCAACCTGTTCGAAGCAGTCTTTCCGCGGGTGATTGATCCAACCGGTTTTTTATTTATTGATTTCGCCATAAAAGATCCAAAATAAAAGCGGCCGTTAAGCCGCTTTTATTTTTTCGTGCGTTAGTCTCCGATACTGCCCATGTCTGGGAGGTTCGACCACTGCGTGGCGTTGTGGACCGTTTCCGTGTCCGCGAAGCGCCCGTGAATGAAACCTGTGCCAGCCGGGATAAGCTTGCCGATGATCACGTTCTCCTTCAAACCGAAGAGCGGGTCGGTCGTGGAACCGATGGCTGCGCTCGCCAGCACCTTGATCGTGTGCTGGAAGGAGGAAGCTGAGAGGAACGAGTCGGTGCTGAGCGACGCTTTTGTAACGCCGAGCAGCACTTCCTGGAAGCGCGCCGCAGTCTTTCCATCTGCAAGCAATGCTTCGTTGGTCTTGCGGATCTCAAGACGGTCCACCGCGTCGCCGGGCAGATACTTGGTATCGCCGGGGCGAGTGACCTGGACCTTGCTCAGCATCTTGCGGATGATGACTTCAAAATGTTTGTCGTGAATGTTCTGACCCTGTGAACGATACACCTTCTGTACTTCGGTCATGAGGTACATCTGGCATGCATTGCGTCCCTGGATCTTCAAGATGCGATGCGGGTTGAGCGAACCTTCCGTCAACGGCTGACCAGGTTCCACATGCGCACCGTCCTTGACGAGCAGGCGTGAGGTGGTGGGGATGTCTACGATGGATTCTTCGCGCTGTTCGTAGGAGACAATGATCTTGCGGTCTTTCTTTTCGACAGCAACACGTCCAGCGTGTTGGGCGGTGATGGTGGCTTTTTCTTTTGAAGCAAGGATGTCGCCAGCCTGCACTTCGTCTTCATCTTTTGCAACGAACTTCCAATCTTCAGGAAGAGCGTATTCATCATGGATCATTTCCGCGTGTTCAATATGAACTTCGCGCATATCCGCATATTTCTCGGACTGCATAATACGAACCACGCCGCTGATCTCTGCGACAACCGCTTCGCCCTTCGGCATCTTGCGGGCTTCGAAAAGTTCTTCCACGCGCGGCAAACCTGTTGTGATGTCCGCAGCGCCCTGAGAAGCCACACCACCGGTGTGGAATGTGCGCAGGGTCAACTGAGTACCAGGCTCACCGATGGATTGGGCAGCCACAATACCAACCGCCGCACCGAGTTCAACGATCTCACCGCGACCCAGGTCAATGCCGTAGCATTTGGCGCAGATGCCGTGTGTTAATTCACAGGTCATCGGCGAACGGACTTTCATTTCAGTCACACCTGCATTGGCGATCTTGCGCGCCAAGTCATGGGTGATCACATCATTGTATTCAGCCAGTACTTCACCGGTATTGGGGTCAAGTACGCGTTCAACAGCCAGCCGGCTGTAAAGACGGTTGCTAATCGGTTGACCGGGCAACATCATCCACCTTGCGGATCCATAATCCTTCGTGCGTTCCGCAATCATGTTCGTTGATGATGATATCCTGTGCAATGTCCACGAGACGACGGGTGAGATAACCCGCATCCGCCGTACGGAGAGCTGTATCCGCGAGGCCCTTGCGCGCGCCATGCGTCGAAATGAAGTATTCCTGCGCTGTGAGCCCTTCGCGGAAGTTGGAGCGGATCGGCATCGGGATAATACGTCCGGAAGGATCTGCCATCAGGCCACGCATACCCGCCAACTGTGAGATGGTCGAGAAACCACCTTTTGTCGCACCGGAGGTTGCCATGGTCGAAAGGTTGCCATCCGGGTCCATGTGCTTTCTGACGGCGATACCCACCTTCTCGGTGGTCTCCTGCCAGATCTGGATCTCGCGTTCGTTCTTTTCCTGCTCGGTCAACAGACCACGGCGGAAGTCGCGCAGAACCACTTCAACCTGCTTGAGCGCATCTTCAATGATGCCCTTACGTTCCGGCGGGATGGAAATGTCCGCAACCGCAAGCGTGGTGCCGGAGATGGTGGCAAATGTAAAGCCAATATGTTTAATGGCATCAGCCACATCGGTCGTGATGACCTGTCCGCATAATTCATAGACTTCAGCGATCAGATCTTTGACTCCGCCTTTGTCAAGTTTTTCATTGACGAACTGTACCTGCTCAGGCAGCACGCGGTTGAACAGGACACGGCCAACGGTCGTATTCAGGATGCGGTACTCGGCTTCGGGCAGGCGATCACCCTTGTCGTCGTACCAGGTCTTCGCGCGGAATTTGATCTCAGAATGAACTTCCACTTGTCCGAGTGCGTAGGCGAGTTCCACCTCATCCATATCGGCAAAAGCGCGGCCGTCACCTTTATGGACAGCCTTTTTCTCCATGGTCAGGTAATACACTCCGAGAACCATATCCTTGGAAGGCGAGATGATTGGTTCGCCGTCCGCAGGCTTGAGCAGGTTCTTTGAAGCCAGCATCAGGTCACGCGCTTCGGCAACTGCTTTCGCAGAAAGCGGAACATGAACAGCCATCTGGTCGCCGTCGAAGTCCGCGTTGAAAGCGGTGGTCACAAGCGGATGTAATTGAATGGCAGAGCCTTCGATCAGGATCGGCTCAAAGGCTTGAATGCCAAGGCGGTGCAAGGTGGGCGCACGGTTCAACATGACCGGGCGATCGCCGATCACACTTTCGAGCGCTTCCCAGACCTCGGGTCTGTTACGTTCGATCAGGCGGCGCGCACCTTTGACATTCGCGGCGTAATTATTCTGAACGAGTCTTGCGATCACAAACGGACGATATAGTTCCAGAGCCATGCTCTTGGGAAGACCGCATTGATTCAACTTGAGTTGAGGACCAACCACGATCACGGAACGACCGGAGTAATCCACGCGCTTACCGAGCAGGTTGCGGCGGAAGCGTCCCTTCTTGCCTTTGAGCATGTCGCTCAAGGATTTGAGTTCGCGGCGTCCGCGGCGGGAAAGCGCCTTGCCGCGCTGGCTGTTATCGATAAGGCTGTCAACAGCCTCCTGTAACATGCGTTTCTCATTGCGGATGATGACATCCGGCGCGCCAAGTTCGAGCAATCTCTTCAAACGATTATTGCGGTTGATCACACGGCGATAAAGATCGTTAAGATCGGATGTCGCAAAACGGCCTCCATCCAACTGCACCATCGGACGCAGGTCCGGAGGAATGACCGGAAGAACTGTCAGGATCATCCAAGCCGGGCTGTTGCCGGAACGGCGGAAAGCTTCCACCACCTTCAAACGGGTCGTGGATTTCTTGCGCTTCTGCTTGCTCTTGGTGCTGCGGACTTCATGCCAGAGTTCTTCAGAAAGTTTATCGAGGTCGAGACGTTCGAGAATGTCGAAGAAAGCTTCGGCGCCCATATCAGCGCGGAATACCTGTCCCCAACGCTGTTTGAGTTCGCGATAGCGAATTTCGCTTAAGAATGTAAAAGGACGCAGTTCCAACAGCTCATCGCGCAGGCGTGAGGAGTTATTGGAGGAAGCGGTGGTTTCATTTTCCAATTCACCGCGCAAGGCTTCCATTTCCTGGTCAGCCGCTGCTTTGATGGTGGCCGCCTGGGTCTTTATGGCTTCCAGTTCATGTATCTTCTTGGTATTTGATTCGCTCTCAAGTGTTTCCAATTTTCTGGTAACGCTCTTTTGAACGAGGGCAATGTGCTTGCTGTTGACTTTTTCGCCGGCATCAAGGATCTTTTCACCTGGTCAACTCAAAGAAGATGGCTTTCCCGCGGCTTCACCCATTTGATCTTGAAGTTGCTTCTCAAGTCTCTGGCCTTCCTTGGTGATGGGCTCCATCTGCTCGGCAATTTGTTCATCATAGCTTTGTTGAAGTGAAGCCTGCTTTTGTTTGAGATCGGAGATCTCGTGGTCGCGCTTTTGCTTGATCTCGGCGATCTTGGCATTGACGCCTGCCGCCTGTTCGCGCTCGGACACGGAAATTTCATCTTCCAAACGCTGCAAGGCTTTCTTGCGAGCATCCTCATCCACATAAGTAACGATGTATTGTGCAAAGTACAATACACGGTCCAGATTGCGACGTGAGACATCAAGCAGCATACCCATTTGTGATGGGATGCGGCGCGTATACCAAATATGCGCAACCGGTGTGGCCAGGGTGATATGTCCCATGCGCTCGCGGCGCACGGCAGAGCGCGTGACTTCCACACCGCACTTATCGCAGGTGATGCCTTTGTAGCGCGGGTTCTTATATTTGCCGCAGTAACATTGCCAGTCGCGTGTGGGTCCAAAGATGGCTTCACAAAATAGACCGTCTTTCTCTGGGCGTAAACGTCGATAGTTGATGGTCTCGGGTTTAAGAACCTCACCATATGACCATGACAGAATGGTCTGCGGCGAGGCTAAGCTGATACGGAGTGCGGTCAGTCCCTTAGTTTCCACTGGTACTCTCCTAAAAAAATAGTATTCGATTTTTTCTCTGAATTAATGCAGAGACAAACAAAGGCAAGCGCTTCGAGAATTTTTTCTGAAGCGCTTGCTTTTGTTGATCGATTTTAATATCCAATCTGGTGATTATACGCACACGCAGAATGCGCGTCAAGGGTTGTTAATAGTGAAGAGTCACTGATTTTAAGGTGGATTGGCGGTTTTGGCTGGGTTATCAGCGGATTTGGTCTACTTGGGAACTTCCCGCAACTGCAGATCAGAAAAAGCAATCGTGATCTTCGATTTTTCGCTTGGCTCCGCCACAAGATACAACTTACCCATTGTGAACTTTTCATCCTTGAATGAGGTGGCCATTACGCCATTTAAAAAGATACGAAAATTACCAGCATTACAGATGACACGCAGACGGTTGACCTCATTAAATCCAGGTCTCAAGGCTGTGTGATATGTCCATGCCATTATTTTATGAAAGACCAACTCTCCCGTATTATCTTTAGCAAAGGTTCCGAAAGTATAGGAAGCTTGCGCGGAAACGAGGAATCCATATCCGCCTTCAGAAGAAAAGCGGGTGTACAACCCGCCGCGAATCCACTCCTTATCGCCGCCGGTGAACTTGATGTTCACACCGGCATCAAAATCATCCCATAGCCCGGAACTTTTCAATAGATAATATGAATTCGTATGCGGGTCAAACGTACCCCGCAATTCCGGGGGTGAATTTTTGTGGAATGTTAGCTTTTCCGGATTAAGAGTTTCCCAACCAGGTATGATCTTTTTGCTGAAATCAGCGCCAAGGAGCAGGTCACCCATGTCAGGTTCGGGCGTTAGCGTCTTTGAAATACGAAAGGTTGTACCGCAAAATTCGCACGAAGCGAGATCTGTACTGACTACATGGGCGGGCAAAGCCGCTCCGCAGCTGGGACAGTTAAGCGCCTTCATGATCAGGGTGTCACCGTTGACGTTTCAGTGGGAGTTTCAGACGGCACGATAATCTCCAAAGTGGGAATCTGTGTAGGAGTGGGCGTTGGGGATGGGGATGGTGTCTCTGTCGGCGTAGACGGGGGCGGAGTGGCGGTAGGCAGGCTAAGGTTTAATGTGACACGCTTATCCACCTCGGCTTTGTCTCCAACCAGAGTTAAGCGCAAGGTAACGATCCCATTTGGAATGGCGGTTAGATCCCATGTAAAAAGCGTTCCATCCTTTACAGGATTATCGCTCTCGCTCAAAACAGACCATGAGCCGGGTTCCCCCCCCAGGCCGTATTCTAAAATCCATTTCTTGAATCCGCTATCTGCCGCAGCAGATCCCTTGATCTCCAAGATCGTGGATGTAATGACTTGAGCATCCGTCAGATTGATCTCGACAATTGGCTGTGGATCATTGGCGCTGCATTCGCGGTCCGGGGCGTAAATCGGATTGCGCGACAGACCATTATCTTCAAGCCAAAACTGACCATCGCCAGTTCCCAGCCAGTCACGCCCCCATTTGTCGGTCACATTCATTACCAGCTCTTCTGAGCTGGGACCTTTACAGGCATCGGATGCTTCGAGACCGGTCCACTTGTCAATTTTTACACGGCGTACAAGATCCTTCCCTGCAGGCAGCGGAGGCTGGTCGCTGGCATAAATCTCTGTATATTGCGACCCGCACGCGTTGGAAGGTTCAGTGCCCGAGATTCTGCATACGATCCTATCCATAATTCCGGCCGGCCGATTAAACGGAGTTGGTGCGCCATTGGTAAGATAAGGAACCGCGAACTCCATGAATTGACCCCAAATAGGCGCCGCACCGCTTAAGCCCGATGAATTGGTCATGGGGGTGTAATCTGCATTGCCGACCCATACACCAGTAACCAGGTCCGGGTTGTAGCCCATTGTCCAGTTATCGCGGATATCGTTGGTGGTACCTGTCTTTGCCGCAACGGGAAAAGATAAATTCAAAGCGGAGTGTCGTCCAAAAGTAAAAGCACGCGCCTCATTATCAGAGAGGATCGAAGAAATGAGATAAGCGTGTTCAGCGCGGATGACCTGTTCACCAGCTTTCGGGGCATATTCATCAATGATATTGCCGGCAAAATCCGTGATCCTGAGAATGGCAACGGGCGGCATACGTTGACCGCCGTTTGCAAAGACTGAATAAGCAGAAGTCATATCGATCAAACTGACGTCACCGCCGCCCAGCGTAAGGGGAAAGCCCGTAATCATTTCGTGTCAGTGATGTAATGCCAAGCTTTTCGGCCATGCCGATCATGCCTTCCTTCTCAGGCGTGTTCGGGTCATCATATATACCAATGAATTCAAGCGCTTTCACAGCGGGAATGTTAAATGAATTGGCAAGCGCGGTTCTCACGGTCAACGGGCCGTGGAATGTGCCATCATAATTTCTCGGTTCATAAGGCGGGTTGGCACCATCAGGGAATTGGGTTGGCACGTCCCAGATCAGTGTGGACGGGGTCCATCCCTTTTCAAAAGCCGCAATATATGTGAATGGCTTCATGGATGACCCCGGCTGGCGCGTAGGGCTCGTAGCCATATTCACCTGGCCGGCGATCTCCGCATTGTTAAAATCAGGGGAACCCACCATTGCAAGAATTTCGCCGGTGGATGGGCGAATGGCGACCAGCGCGCCGTTATGCGCGTTGCTGTCCACCATTGCGGCGACTTGATCAGTGACAAGTTGTTGGGCTTTATCCTGCATCACGGAATCGAGTGTGGTGTAAACCACAAATCCGGAGCGATAGATCGTTTGCGCATCATACTTTTCTTCAAGCTGGGACCGTACAAAATTAACCCAGTGTGGATATTTCGAATCAAATGACGGCGGGCGGTATGAATAAGCCTTCATTTCATTCGCGGCTTGCGTAGCCACAGTGGGATCAACGCAAACAGGCGTGTCGCTGTTGCTGACAGCGATGCAGTTTTGTGTATTGCTCAGGTCGAACATCAACACCAATACCTGCTGTTGGCGGATCAGGGTTCCATCCGGGTTGGTGTAAATATCATACACAGCCGGTGATTGCGGCAGCCCCGCCAGGAAGGCGGCCTCGCCAAGTGTCAACTCTTTTGCCGATTTGCCGAAGTAGGTTTCCGCGGCAGCTTCCACGCCATAAGCCAGGTTTCCATAATAGATCTCGTTGAGATAAAGTTCCAGGATCTCGTCCTTGGCATAGCGGCGTGTAATTTCAGCAGAGAGGATGATCTCGCGGGCTTTGCGGTTCACTGTGCGCTGGCTGCGTTCTTCAGGCGAGAGCAAAAGCGCGCGCGCTAATTGCTGGGTAATAGTGGATGCGCCGCCGCCCTGGCCGCTTGTGACGTAGTTCTGCCACAGGGCGCGGACAATGGCAATCGGGTCAAAGCCCGGGTTTGTATAGAATTCCTTATCTTCAGTAGCAATGGTGGCCGCGATCAGATTGGGTGAAATTTTTTCCAGGGGAATATAGTTGCGACGGCCCGCAGTGGGGTCAAGCAATTCATATAATAACTGGCCATTGCGGTCTAAAATACGCGTGGTCTGAAATTGCGAGGCGCGGTCACGCAAGGTACCTACATCGGGAAGAGTGCTCGCGATCAAATAGTATCTATAAACAAAATACGACCCCATCAACAGACCAATCACAAGCAAAGCAAAAACTGAAGCGATCAAACCACGCAGGAAACACCCCATGGTCCCGCGCCGGCGATAGAATGGGATTCTAGGTGTGGTATTCGGCTCAGTTGGCGGGAGGTATTTGGGCAGTTGTGGTGGAACCTGCCTTGAGGTCGGCTCATACGCGGCCCGCGTAACGCGCGTACCTTCCACGTCGATCTCATCCACGCGGCGCGGCAAGGGCATATTGTCCTTATCGAGAGCGGGGCGTGGAAAAGCGGGGGGCGTGGGGTTATAAACGCCCTGCGTCTCTTCTTCAGATTTTATAATTCGGCGTATTCGGTCGTTCTCTTCGTTGCTCATGTTTAATTACATCCACAGATTCACCCGTTCGGGCACACTGACGCGGATTGTGCAAACTTTAAAAATCAGCGCAATCCATGATAAAAATTTTATTTGGGTTTGCTCAACAGTAGTAAATTCAATGTTCCACGCTGGCAGACTTCATCATTTTGATTACGAGCTTCCACCGATGCGATCAAAGAACCGCCGCCGATACGCGGTAAAGCCTTCATTTCAACAATGGATAGGAGCGCATGTACCGTGTCTCCTATCAGAAACGGTTTTACGAATTTCCATTCATTAATCTCGCGGAAGGCAAGCACGGTTCCTTCGAGCAGACCGGTTTGCATGATCAGCCCGACGGAAATGGACATGCCCAGCAGTCCGTGCGCGATGCGCTGACCGAACTGGGTCTTGCTGGCAAACGCCGCATCTGTATGGATCTGATTGTAGTCGCCGGTCAACCCGGCGAATGAAAAGATCGCATCTTCGCTAATGGTACGCCCGGCGGTTTTTACCATTTGCCCGATCGTGAATTCCTCAAAGTAAAGTCCAGCCATGTTGCTCTCCTCGTGCTGTAGTCGTTAGTCTTGTAGTCCTTGCAATCGACCAGCCGGCTAACCGACCAGTGACTTGACTATATACTCAAATTATACCCGTTTGACCTGCCGCCGTTTCGCCCGTACAATATGTGCCATGCGTGATTGGTCCTTAAGCCTCGGCGACCCGCTATATCTTTCTCTGGCGGCGGACGCCCGTCTGTGTAAACCAGACTACGTCAATGATCATATTTGGGAAGTGGAACTAGGCGGGACAGATGTTGAGCGTTCCGCAGTATCCCTGAACACCACATTTGGACTACGCGCACGATCCATGCGCCTATATTTGCGCTTCACAGAAAATAACAACTCCGTTGTAGACCCTAACACCTTTATCACCAAACCGTCACTGCGCCGTTCCTATCCTAACTTCCTAACACTCGATTTTGTTCCCATCGAGAACCTAAACGTCACGACAGAATTCTGGGTTCCTGAATCCCATGCGGTGGCCGGACGCGTCATTCTCACCAACAAAAGCAACGCCATTCGCCAGATCCATCTGGAAGTATGCGCCGCGCTTGCTCCTTTAGATGGTCAATCCATCATCCCCACCCAACAACAATTAGTTAATATTCTGGCGGGACAAACCAGCGGAATCGCGCCTGTCATTTTTATGACAGGCGGCCCAAAACATGGTCCGGGGCCGCATTCCTCGCTCCTGCTGGAATTGGAACTTGGCCCCGGCGCAACAAGACAGATCACTTTTGCTGAGGCCGCACTGGATACCGTGCCCACATCCTTTGAACTTGCGCGCCGCAGCGCGGCGCGTCCCTGGGAAGCGGAACGCGCCCGCATCGAAATGCTGGATGCCGCGCAGACCCTGGACATCCGCACCGGCGACCCGGACTGGGACGCAGCGCTGGCGTTTAGCCAGAAAGCCGCACATGGATTATTCTTCAGCGGCAATGATCATTTACCCAACCCGTCTTTTGTAAACGCGCGTCACATGGACAACGGCTTTTCACGTAAAGGGGATGGCACCGATTACGCCCCCTCCTGGAATGGGCAAACTCCATTGGATGCCTATTACATCTCAAGCATTTTACACGGCGCGCCGCAAGTAACAAAAAAGCTCATCCTGAATTTTCTTGCCACACAAAACGAAAGCGGCGAAGTGGACAGTAAACCCGGACTCGCCGCGCAGCGCGGAAAATTGATCGCTGCGCCCTTGCTCGCTTCCCTAGCATGGAAATATTATCAGGACACACAAGACGATGCCTTCCTCGCCGAGGTATATCCCCAATTAATCAAATTCTTCTGGGTCTGGTTCTCACCCGAACATGACCGCAACCGCGACGGTGTGCCGGAATGGGACCACATCCTGCAAACCGGTTTTGATGATAATCCTGTTTTCGATGCGTGGGCCCCTTGGTCGCAGGGGTTGGATATTTCGCTGGTACACAGTCCGTCTCTGGAAGCCCTGCTGGTCCATGAAGCGAAGTCCATTGTCAAGATCGCAAGAATAATAGGCAGGCACGAAGAAGAAACCATGCTTGTGCAGTCACAGGCTGAACGGATCAAAATCTCACTGGTGGCTGGCTGGAATGCGGAACAAAGTTTTTATTCCTATCGAGACCGTGACTCAGGGCTGGGTTCCACGGGCAACGTCATCGCCTCGAAAAAAGGGGATGGAAACATGCGCCCTAAAGTTGAGTTCGAAAATGGCGTCCGCCTATTGATCGAGGTTCAGACCAAAAGTCCAGCCGCGAAGCGCCCCGAAGTGGAGATCAGTGAATACTTTACAAAATCCAAGGGTGAAACCGAGATCATTTTAGGGCATCAATTCCAATGGCGCAGCGGCGGACTGGTTGCGACGACTCAGAAATTATTTACGCGCGTTGGCAGGATCAGCGTTAGCGGCCTCGATAAAAACGACAAGATCGTTGTGAAAATAATCGATACGACTGGCGAAGATATCACGCTGGCACTGCCGCTTTGGGCAGGCGTTCCAGAAAAACAGCAGGCCCACGCCCTGATCGGGCGCAACTTGCTGATGGCAGATCGATTTGACCGGCCTTTTGGAATGCCCTCGCTCCCGCTCCTGCCGGACCCCGAAGCTGATTCGGTTGCAATGGGCGTGGCTTTCCCGTGGAATCAATTGATCGGCGAAGGCCTGCTGGCGTATGGATTCCGTGCTGAAGCCACCCGCCTGACCGCACACTTGATGAATGCAGTGATCCAAAACTTAAAACAGAACCGCGCCTTTTATCAACGCTATCATGCCGAAACAGGTGCGGGGATAGGCGAACGCAACTCACTGCATGGCTTTGCGCCTGTTGGATTGTTTATGCGAACACTGGGCGTGGCGATTCTTTCAGCCACAAAAGTAAAACTTGAGGGCAGGAATTTATTCCCCTGGCCGGTCACCATAAAATATAAAGGGCTGACCGTTGTGCGTGCGGCGGAGCAGACTGTGGTCACGTTTGCAAACGGGGAAAGCGCGATCGTGAAAAATGAACAGCCTTGCATCGTTGAGATGTAAGCTGCAAATACACATGCCTATTTTATTTTCTTTTGGGGAATTAATCTTAAGCCATAAATTTCATGATATAAAAATCATGCTTTTATATGAATGACTTTAATAATGTCACTTATCAATGCTGAGGCATTGTCTTGTCGCAACAAAAATCCCGTTGAA
The DNA here is from genome assembly GCF_016711665.1 of Candidatus Villigracilis saccharophilus. Classification (NCBI taxonomy): domain Bacteria; kingdom Bacillati; phylum Chloroflexota; class Anaerolineae; order Anaerolineales; family Candidatus Villigracilaceae; genus Candidatus Villigracilis; species Candidatus Villigracilis saccharophilus. The sequence continues at coordinate 85,771 of NZ_JADJSO010000081.1, read as the reverse complement.
CATCAAACTTAAAAAGATCACCTGTAAAGTCCACGTGCGCGCCTATACATGGCACGGCGCTTTTGCTTGAGAGCCGCAAATCGCACAATTAACAAGGAATAATTTTGGAGGGTCTGATCATGAACATAGCCATTCTTCACTACTCGGTTCAGCCCGTCGTGGGTGGTGTCGAAAGCGTCATCGCCCATCACGCGCGGATGATGTCAGCAAACGGGCACTCAGTCCGATTGATCGCGGCGCGCGGTGAGGCAATGAGCGCACAGATCCCGTTGATCACCATCCCCCTCGCGGATTCACGCCACGTGCGTGTGGCGAAAATGAAGGAAGAATTGGATCGCGGCGAGGTAACACAAGAATTCGAGGTGTTGCGCGCTGAACTCGCCGAACAATTACAAGCCGCCGTATCGGGCGTGGATATTTTGATCGTCCACAATATCTGCTCGTTGAATAAGAACCTCGCACTGACGGCCGCGCTTTATCAATTACATATCGCCGGAAAACTTCCGCGTCTGATCCTTTGGCATCACGATCTCGCATGGACAACACCACGCTATCAATTCGAATTGCATGAAGGGTATCCGTGGGACTTGCTTAAAACTGCCTGGATCGGGGCAGCTCAGGTCACTATTTCTGAAATGCGGCAAGAAGAGCTTTCCGATTTAATGAAGATCGAGCAATCCGCTATCCGTGTCATCCCCAACGGCGTGGATATGGGAAAGTTTCTCAAGCTGGAAGAACAAACTCTTGGGTATATAAAAAAGCTCGATCTGCTGCTGGCGAGCCCTTTACTCCTGCTTCCTGTTCGCATCACATCGCGCAAAAACATTGAACTCGCCCTGCAGATCCTGGCGGTATTGCGAATTGATCTTCCGTCTGCGCAGATAATAATCACAGGACCGCTCGGCCCGCATAATCCTGCGAACCTTCAGTATTTCGAAAAATTAAGTGCGTTGCGCGAAGATTTGGGATTAAAAAATTCGGCGCATTTTCTCGCCGAATTGACAACTGAATTCATACCCGACCGGGTCATTTCAGATTTTTATAAACTTGCGGATGCGCTTTTATTTCCCAGCTTTGAAGAAGGATTTGGCATTCCCATTTTAGAGGCAGGCTTTGCAGGCATTCCGGTCTTTTGCTCAGACATCCCTCCTTTAAAGAAACTGGGCGGCGTATTGGTAAACTTTTTTTCCCCGCAGGAAGACCCGGCCGCCGTGGCGAAAATGATCACCACTCATTTTATGAACAATAAAGTCTTTGGTCTGCGCAAATCCGTCCGTGAACAATTCACCTGGGAGCGTATCCATGCAGAAAAGATCGCTCCCTTGCTCAAGGAATAAAAGGAGAAACCATGTTCCCCATTCCGAAAAACGCTTTTATCGCAAAAGTCCTTGTGCCGGTCGTGTACGGGTGCGAGCAAAAATCCGCCATCCATGCCGCGCATGCGATCGCCGGTGACGAAAACGTCCTGCTTAGCGGTTTTATTTATGTCGCCAATGATCTATCACTCAGCACGGCGGCAGTTGACGCGCGCAAGTTGAGGCAAACTCTCAAAAAACTTTACAAAGTAAAGCGGGGGGATAAATGGGCGCAGGTCACCGTCTCACATAACCCATGGGAAGATCTGGTTAATATCGTGAAGCGCGAAGATATCGATCTTTTATTGCTTGAATGGCCCTGTCATTTTGAAGCCTTGAAGACCTCGGTTGCCGAGATATTTTCTCAAGCGCCCTGCAATATTGCCATTGTCAATCAACATATTGGATCGAACATCAGGGACATCCTGCTGCCCATTCGCGGCGGCCCGTACGCTGAATTAAGCCTGCGTATTGCATTATCCATTCGCAATACCAGCAGCGCGGAAATTTCATCACTGCACATTTTTCCGAATAACATAACAAGAGATCAGGATGTTGCCTTCAAGGGGGTCAACCGTGTTTTGAAAAGCCTGCCTGAAATTAAGTGGGAGGAAGTCGTTACGGATAATCCAATCAATGCAGTCTTCGAAGCTGCCAAAAAACATGACCTGCTCATCATGGGTGCATCCGCCCGCCCGGTTGACGAGGTCCCATCCATCGGACCTGTGGCCGAAAAGATCATGCAGGAAAGTCAGCATGGCGTGATCGTTGTAAAAACAAAATTACCTTATGAGGTCAATCCTGCCAGTGAAGAGGCGGGCCAGACCGCCATCTCCGTACTCGTGGACAAATGGTTCGCGGAAAACACATTTCACGCCGACGAGTTCGCGGACCTGAAATATTTGCTTTCACTGAAGGAAAAGCAAAACCTTACCATCAGCCTTGCGCTTCCCGCGCTTAACGAGGAGCAAACGGTTGGAAAAGTCATCAGAACGATCAAGAATGTCCTGATGAAACGTATTCCTCTGCTGGACGAGATCGTTTTGATCGACTCGAATTCAACCGACCGCACCCGCCAGATCGCAAAAAAAATTGATGTGCCGGTCTATATCCATCAGGAGGTATTGTCTCAATATGGCGCACGCAAAGGGAAAGGAGAGGCGTTGTGGAAAAGCCTGTACTGCACACGCGGAGATATCATTATCTGGATCGACACCGATATCGTTAACATTCATCCGCGCTTCATCTATGGATTGATCGGCCCGCTCCTGCTTCGGCCTGAAATTGATTTTGTCAAAGGGTTTTACCGCCGCCCATTAAAAGTCGGCAACAAGATGCAGGCCGGCAGCGGCGGCCGTGTCACCGAATTGACCGCCCGCCCGCTCCTCAATCTGTTTTATCCCGAACTCTCAGGCATGATCCAGCCGCTTTCAGGCGAATATGGCGGCCGTCGAAAAGTTTTGGAACAGATGCCATTCTTTTCAGGGTATGGTGTTGAGATCGGATTATTGATAGATATGCTTGAAAAATTTGGATTAAGGTCAATCGCCCAGGTGGATCTACAGGAACGCATCCATCACAACCAGCCATTGGAGGCATTGGGGAAAATGTCCTTTGCGATCATCCAGGCGGTCATCCGAAAACTCGAGGGCAAGTATGGGCAGAGCATGCTGGAGAATATCAACAAAACCATGAAGATGATCCGCCATGAACAGGATCGCTTCTTCCTCGACATCGAAGAGATCGCCGAAGGCGAACGCCCACCCATGATCGAAATTTCAGAATATCAACAAAGATAAATAATCCAGACCTCGGAGTTCTTGAAGAACTCCGAGGTCTTTTCACCTATTTATCGAGCGTCCACTTAAGTTGAAATTCCAACTCCTCTGAAGAATCACTGCGTTCATGTTCGATGTTGATGACGGCTGTGGCAGGTATGTAGATTCGTTCACCCGCCACCTGGATCTGAAACTTCTGTCCCTGCTCGATACAGTCGGCAAGACGCCGCAGTTTTTTGACGAACTGTTTGACAGGATAATTCTTCTCGATATCACGCTTGCGTTTTTTCTTTTGTGTTGCCATTTGCAGTCTCCTTATTCCATAGCTCCAAACCAGCCCTTTCGTTCCATCCACTTGACCAGTTCCAGCACGGGCGAAATTGTCAGGGAAAGGCCGAGTACGATCAACCAGTCCACTAGAGGCAGGCTGAACGTATTGAACGGTTCATGCAGAGCGGGCACATATACGATGAGCAGAAGCAAAACAATTTCCCAAACAATCGCCGTATTCAGCCATTTATTGGCAAAGGGTTTCTGAAACACCGAGTTCCGATCAGAGCGGAAGTTGTACGCCTTGAAAAACTGGATCAGCACCAGCGAGACAAAGGTCATTGTCATCGCCTCCACCTGACTGCGCCCGGAATTCGACGCCCAAATGAACAGGCCCAGATTAATGATCGTTGACCAGACTCCGCCCGCCACCATCAATGAAACGACGGGGCGGGTAAAAATCCCCGTGCGCGGATTACGCGGCTTGCGCTTCATCAAATCCTTTTCAGCCGGGTCAACTGCGAGAGCCAGAGCAGGTAAACCGTCGGTAGCCAGGTTGACGTACAGGATTTGCACCGCCGTCAGCGGGAGAGGCAGACCCAGCAACGCCGAACCAGCCATCAGCCCGATTTCGCCGATATTCGAAGACAGCAGGTACATCAGGTATTTCTTGATGTTGTCGAACACCCCGCGCCCTTCCTCCACCGCCGCCACGATCGAAGCAAAATTATCATCGGTCAACATCATCGCAGCGGCTTCCTTGGTGACGTCGGTGCCGGTGATGCCCATCGCAATTCCAATGTCGGCTTTCTTGAGCGATGGCGCGTCGTTCACGCCGTCGCCGGTCATCGCCACGATGTGACCGTTGGCTTGCAGCGCCGTCACCACGCGCAGTTTATGCGCCGGGGAAACACGCGCGTAGACCTCAATCGTCTCGACCTCGCGTTTGAATTCTTCGTCGCTCATTGCTTCCAATTCTGCGCCGGTCACAACGCGCCCTGTCTTGAGCAGACCCAATTCACGCGCCACCGCCTGCGCCGTTACGGGATGATCGCCGGTGATCATCACTGCCCGAATGCCGGCTTGCGCGCAAGTCGCAATTGCGCTTTTGGCTTCGGGGCGCGGCGGATCGATCATGCCTGCCAGCCCTAAAAATGTCATGCCCGTTTGCGCCGTTTCAAGTGTGGCATCTGCCTTCGTGGAAATCCCAAGCACGCGCAACGCCTCACCCGCCATATCCTGCGCCATCGCCAGCGCTTGTTTTCGCCCCGCGTCATCAAACCGTTTCACGCCGTCGGCGGTCAGGTGCCAGTCGCAGCTTTCCAAAATCATCTCTGGTGCGCCTTTGGCATACGCCGTCAGATTTCCATTTGTCTGATGCAAAGTGGTCATGCGTTTTGTTTCGGATGAGAATGGGATTTCCTGCACCCGTGGATATTCTGAGTCGAGCGACTCTTTCTGCAGCCCGGCCTTTGCCGCAGCGACCACCAACGCCCCTTCGGTTGGGTCGCCCTTAATCGACCATTCATTACCCGATTCATTTTCCACGTCACCGATCAGGTGTGTGTCAGATGCCAGCGTGGCGGCGGTCAATAGTTTTTGCAGACCAGTTGTCGGCGCGATGGCTCCGCTTCCGTTGAGTGAAAACTCGCCGACTGGCGAATATCCCGCTCCCGAAACTTTGAACAACTCCCCGGCGGCGAAAATTTTTCGTACGGTCATTTCATCCTTGGTCAGTGTGCCGGTCTTATCCGAACAAATCACAGAGGTGCTCCCGAGGGTTTCCACAGCGGGCAGGCGGCGGATGAGCGCGTTGCGCTTGACCATCTTTTGCACGCCGATCGCCAGCGAAATCGTGACGACAGCGGGCAGGGCTTCGGGCACAACTGCGACCGCCAGCGCAATGCCGAAGATGAGCATCTCGACGAAGGGCTGTCCGCGGAATAATCCCAGCGCGACGATGATGGCAACCACCACGAAAGCCGCACGCGCCAGCGCCGTACCGACCTTATCCAAATTGTGCTGGAGCGGAGTCTTGCCGGTCTCGACGGTTTGCAGAAGTTGGGCGATCTTGCCGAACTCGGTCTGCATCCCGGTGGCGACGACCAATGCCTTGCCGCGTCCGTAGGTGGCGGCGGTTCCGGCGTAGACCATGTTCTTGCGGTCGCCAACAGGCAGGTCGTTGACGGGAAGCGGCTGAATGTGTTTTTCCACGGCGACCGATTCGCCGGTCAACGCGGCTTCTTCAATTTGGAGATTCACTGCTTCAAGCAGGCGGGCATCGGCGGGCATGCGGTCGCCGGTATGCAGGATGACCACATCGCCCGGTACCAACTCACGCGCCGGGATTTTGACTTCCACTCCATCACGCAGAACGGACGCGGTGGGCGCCGCCATTTGCTTCAACGCTTCAATCGCGCGTTCGGCGCGATATTCCTGGATGAAGCCCAGTAGAACCGCGAACAATACGATCACCGCAATGGCAATGGACTCAATCCCGTGTCCCAGAAAAAGGGAAATGGCGGTCGCGCCAAGCAGGATCAAGATCAGGATATTCTTGAATTGATCGAACAGAATCTCCCATGCAGAGATGCGTTTCGCGGCCCGAATTTCGTTTGCGCCGTATTGCAGAAGTACGCTCGGCAGCATCCGCCTGACCCAATCCACCGGGCTGGCTCTTGAGATGGGTAAAGGCTTGCTCGATTGTCTGGATATGCCAGATTTTATTTGATTCCATAACTTTATTTTTTCACTCCTTTGGATGTATCCTGCAAATCGTCCTGGCGGGGGATGCGGGACTTGAATATTATGTTATCGAACAGGCAGATCAGCCCCCCCATAATAGCCAGGAGAATCACGCCAATGAAATCTGTTGCAAAGGCAATGATCTCCTCGAACCAGATGACCAGAGTTGTACCGCCTGCCCCGGTGGCAACGGCAGGCTTCCAGAGTTTTCGAAACGGGGGGAAATGGGGAACGGAATGCGGCTGGTTGGACATGGGAATCTCCTTTTTGTTTATCCATCAATCCGGAACTTTTTTCCATACGGACATTGCTTCCAGATTAACAAAAAAGACCACCGCCTAGAAAGGCGATGGTCTTGCGTTTTCTTTCAAACAGCCGGGAAATCTCTTTCCGTCTTGACGACTGTTTACCCAAAAAGCTGGGCGCTACTCCCCATCGGAGTAACTTGAATATACAACATAAACTGATACGAGTCAATTACACTATTGTTAAGATTTTGTGGGTAAGTTTGTCAGTCAGGCTTTTTTTGTTGTGCACTACATGCTTGTTTTTTTCGTAACGCGACACTGATCCATCATTTTTTACAGGAATTAATCACAGCCAGTGAAAGTCATGGTATAAAAAATTCAACGGAGTTCGCCATCGGATTGCATACATGACAAACACTATTCTCCTATTCATCGCCGGACTTGTTATTTTAATCCTTGGCGCAGAGCTTTTAGTGCGCGGCGCATCACGCCTGGCGGCGGCATTTGGCGTTTCGCCGCTTGTCATCGGGTTAACGATCGTAGCCATTGGAACAGCCTCGCCCGAGATCGCGGTCTCGATTCAAGCCGCGGCAAACGGTCAGGGGGATTTGACGCTTGGCAACGTGCTTGGTTCCAATATATTCAATATCCTCTTTATTCTCGGTGTTACATCAATTGTTGCGCCGATCGTGATCGCGGAACAATTGATCCGTAAAGACGCGCCCCTCCTGTTGGGCATATCCCTGCTTGCCTTTGTGCTCGCATTCGATGGGAATCTTGGCGCATTCGATGGAATCATTCTCTTATTGCTTGTGGCTATGTATGTATTTTTTGCATTGAAACAAAGCCGCTCCGAAAGCGAAGCGGTGCAAAAAGAGTATGCAGAAGAATATAAGCAGAAGGAATCACGCACCCAAAAAAGCATCATCATAAATAGCGCCTTTATCCTTGCCGGTCTTGGACTGCTTATATTAGGTTCAAACTTGCTGGTGGATTCCGCGGTCCGAATTGCAAAAGCACTGGGCGTAAGCGAACTGGTGATCGGATTGACGATCGTGGCGATCGGAACGTCATTGCCTGAAGTTGCCACTTCCGTGATCGCGGCTCTTAAAGGAGAAAGCGACATTGCAGTTGGCAATGCCGTTGGAAGTAATATTTTCAATTTACTTGGCGTGTTGGGAATTGGCGCGCTTGTTTCTCCAAACGGTATTTTTGTTGATCCCCAGGTCTTGCAGTTTGACCTGCCTGTCATGGTCTTTGTCGCATTGGTGACGCTGCCTGTCTTTTATATAGACAGCCGCATTTCGCGCCTTGAAGGCGGGTTGTTATTTTCATACTATGTTATTTATGTGATCTATATCATTATGCGCGCTGGCGGGAGCGCGTCTCTGACTTCAATGCAGTTGTTCATCACGTTTTTTGTCCCGACAACTTTTATTGCAATTGTGATCGCAGCGATGCGCTCATTAAAAACAAAACGGCAGGATAAATCCATTCGATGAGCAGCAAAGAATGTATGTTATGTAAAAATGTGATTGATGGGATTTAAAAATTTTTGGAGAAATTACATATGAATGTTACCTCATGTATGAAACACAATGTTGTCTCCATCCATGTGACAGCCACGATCCGCGAAGCCGCAGCGATTTTGGTCAAGAAACATATCGGCGTACTACCCGTTGTGGATAATGATGACAGACCAGTCGGCGTGATCGGCATTCGCGATATGCTGACCCTCGAACTGCCTGACTTCGTCACTTTCCTGGCAGATGTAGACTTTGTCCACGATTTTGGCGCGGTAGAGGAAATACATCCTTCAGCAAGGACGCTCAATAAAACTGTCAAGACGTTAATGAAACCCGCGGTCACCGTTGATGAAGACTGCGGACTGCTGCGTGCCTATGCCCTGCTGCTGCAACACAACCTGCACGATATGCCTGTGATTTCCAAAGATGGAAAACTGGTGGGCATTACTTCACGTGTTGACATCGGAGTTGCCATCCTTTCCACCTGGTCAAAGGCGGAAAGATGACCGTGATTCCAGCTGTCATTTCCAGCACCATCTTTTTCGGAAGCCTGATCCTGATTTTTTCCGAAAAGATGAATCGTTCCATTACGGCTATTGCAGGTGCAGCCTTGATGGTGGTAGTGGGGAGAATTTTGGGATTTTATTCCGAAGAAGCCGCCCTAAAAGCGATCGACTTCAATACCCTTGGCCTTCTGTTCGGCATGATGATCCTTGTTGCCATGTTGGAGCCAACAGGGTTCTTTCAATATCTGGCAGTTCTCGCGGCACGTTCCTCGAAGGGGAACCCTTTGCGCCTGTTTATTCTATTGGGCGTCATTACAACAATTCTTTCCATGTTTCTTGATAACGTGACCACCGTTGTCCTTATCGCTCCGGTAACCATCCTGATCTGTGAAATTGTTGGGATAAGTGCCCTCCCATTTTTAGTCTCCGAGGCCTTGCTGTCAAACACCGGCGGTGTGGCAACATTGGTCGGTGATCCGCCCAATGTGCTGATCGGTTCCGCTGCAGGTTTTTCTTTCAACGATTTTTTGATCTATTCGATGCCAATTGTATTGGTCTCATGGGCAGGCGCATTATTTCTGTTGAAATATCTTTTTAGAAAAGAATTGTCCAGACGGCCGCGCGGTGTCAAGGCCATCATGAGGCTTAATCCCGCTGAAACGCTCAATGAACCATTGATCGCGCGCCGCATTCTAATCGTCTTGATTGGCGCTATTTTATTTTTCTTCCTGCATCATGCATTACACGTAAGCCCATCCATGGTCGCGCTGACCGCGGCAGCAGTTGCCCTGGTCTGGGTGCGGCCTGATATTCAGGAAGTCCTCAAACATATTGAATGGAGTGTGCTTATTTTCTTTGGCGCACTTTTTGTGATGGTTGGAGGGTTGGAACATTCCGGCGTCATGGAAGCAATAGTAGGGTTATTGGAACGGGCATCCGGTATCCCGCCGGTCTTATTTGGATTTGGATTGATCTGGATCGTAGCCGGGCTGTCAGCAGTCGTGGATAATGTTCCCATTACGATTGCGCTGATTCCTGTCATCAAAGGGTTGGGCGAATCGGGCATGGATATCACACCCCTTTGGTGGGCGCTGGCGTTTGGCGCAGGGTTTGGCGGAAGCGGCACGATCATTGGCTCGACTGCAAATATTATCGTTACAACTCTTTCGGAAAGAACGCGCACACCCATCACAGCAAAGATCTGGAATAAACGAGGCTTGCCGGTCATGTTAGTGACATGCGCCATCGCCAGTATCCTTTACGTTGTGATGTTCCGGTGGATGTGATTTTTACGCCAGGCTGCCCGCTAGCAAAGGTTGAATCATCCACTGACATCTGATAATATCAAAGTAAGTAAAATTTCTTAAACAGAGTCAATCCAGGGCGCGGCGTGAAGCGCCTTCATTGAAGGAGAATCAGTATGGAAAATCCGATCCATTTATTATTGATGGCGGTCGTCCAGGACCAGGATCTTGAGACTGCCACCAGAGCCCTGCAGGGAGTCGGCGCGTCGTTGACCTATCTTTCCAGCGCGGGCGGATTCCTGGGGCGGCGCAACGCAACACTCCTGATCGGCCTGCCTGCTGAAAAAGAACAGGAAGCGCTCGAAGCACTCCAAAGATCCTGCCGCCAACGGATCGAGTATATGACCCTGCCGCTCGAAGGCTCGCCCATGCCGATGCCCGCGCCTGTCCCCGTGACAGTCGGCGGCGCGACGGTGTTCGCTTTGCCTGTTGAACGTTTTGAACAAATCTAGCATTGGGAGAAATCACCATGAAAATGATCATCATCATTGTCAAAGATAACGATGCCGACACACTTACGCAGGCTTTCACTGCAGGGAATTTTCGTGTGACGCGGGTTGCATCCACGGGCGGATTCATGCGCAGCGGTGTGGTCACCATGCTGCTGGGCGTCGAAGACGCGCAGGTGGACGCGGCCATTAAAGTTGTGCGCGATGCCCTGCCCAAAGCGTTAGACAATGAAAAACGCGCCACGCTGTTCGTTGTGCCTGTCCATCATTTTGAGCAGATCTGAAAATGAAAAAGAAGATCCTCCTTGCCTTGATCGTATTGCTGGCGGGGATGCTGGCATGTTCCCTTGCCAACCCTGTCAGCACACCCGCTCCCGTTAATGTGGAGACGATCGTCGCGGAGACATTCGCCGCCCTGACCTCCACTGTGCCTGAGATCGACGCAACGCCTCCGCCCCCGACCGAAAGTCTGCTCCCGCATTCGATGTATTTTCTCAACAACGACGGTGCCGGGCTGGCGCAAGTGTATCGCCTTGAGAAAGATGGCAAGACCGTTACACAATTAACCTTTGAACCCGCCAAAGTGGAAGATCATGATGTTTCATTGGTGGACGGAAGTGTTGTGTACGTCTCCGATAACAAGTTGTACACTGTCAATGCTGATGGAAGCAATCGCAGTATGATCGTGGACGGCGGCCCGCTCGATGCGAATAATCCCTTCCTCTCGAACATTACCAGTCCTGTCTGGTCGCCCAATGGTCAGACCATTGCGTATGGACATAAGGGACTGAATTTTTATTCCATCGCATCCGGGCAATCCAACCGCGTGCTTGACAATGATATTGACGATCTTGGGAATGACCTGCTTGTTCCGCGTGAAATGTACTGGCCTGAAAAATACTCTGCCGATGGCGGCAAACTGGTCATTACACTTGGTTATTATGAAGGCGCATCCGCTGCCATTTATTATCCAAACGGCAATGCGCTTGTCCGTTTGAGCAATGATGAGGGCGCGTTCATCTGCTGCGGCTTTACCGAATGGAGCGCCGATGGCTCCGCCTTGTACTCGGCATATCCATACATGGGGATGTTCATGCCCGGCTTATGGCGCGTGGACTCAGCCAATGGCGCGGTGACTACTCTGGTCAACGGCGACCCGGGCGACGGCACATTCAACTATGCAGACGCGCCGTACCCTGCCCCTGACGGTCAGTTGTATTATTTCTTCGCGAACATGCCGAGTTCAGATGAATTTGTCAACCGTCCGCCCTTACAGCTTGTCCGCTCTGCGGTGGATGGTGCGACGAATAGAACTGTCCTGCGCCCCGAAACTTTTGAATTAATGAACGAATCCCTCTGGGCTCCAGACGCCAGTTTTGTGCTCGCGGCCATGGCTCCGATCCAAGATGTGTACCAGGGCGGCCGGGTGGACATGTATTACACAGACGGCCAGCCGGTCATCTCGCTGATTCCTTTTGCAATGGAAATGAAGTGGGGACCATAAGGTGAGTCCAAAACCTCCGAAGTCTTTAAGACTTCGGAGGTTTTTTTATTCCAATACAAAATTATCGATCAGCCTTGTCTTTCCTAAAATTACTGCCATCGAAAGCAGGGCTTTTCCCTTCACCACATCCAACTCTTCGAGCGTGTCATAATCCGCGCATGAGACATATTGCACAGGTCGCGCGCGGCTCGCTCTCAAGCACTTCTTTCATCTTTCCTCTTAGTACTTCCGCATTTTGCTCACCGCCTTCGTAAGCGTCCTTCGCCGCGCTCAGTGCGCGGAACAGCACCGCCGCGGCTTTGCGGTCAGCGCCTTCCAGATATTTATTGCGGCTGGACATGGCCAGCCCGTCCGCCTCGCGCACGGTGGGGCAGACGATCACATCCACGGGGAAATTCAGATCCCTCGTCATCTGGCGGATGACCGCCGCCTGCTGTGCATCCTTCTGACCGAAATACGCCTTGTGCGGCTGGACTGCGTTGAACAGCTTCGCCACGACCGTGGTCACACCCTTGAAGTGGGTCGGCCTCATCGAGCCTTCCAGCGGACGAGTGACCGTATCCACCTCGACCCAGGTCTGGTAGCCAGTCGGATACATGATCTCAGGGGTGGGAGTCCAAACCAACTCCACGCCGAGGGGTTTGATCAGGCTCAGGTCACGCTCAAGGTCGCGCGGATATTTCGAGAGATCCTCGTTCGCTCCGAACTGGGTCGGGTTGACGAAGATGCTCACGACTACATGATCACACTCCTCTTTGGCGCGGCGGATCAGGGAGAGATGTCCCTCGTGCAGGTATCCCATCGTTGGGACCAGACCAACTGTCCCTGCGAGAGAGAGGCGGGCAGTTCTTAGGTCGGAGAGAGAAATCACAGTTTTCATATCAGTTCCTCAATAAATTGTCTAGACAAAATTCCTTTTGGGGCTTGACAGGCTAGAAACTTTGTTCTACACTTTAGTCACCAATTAGACATAAGGAGAAAAAATGGCATATTCACACACGAATTCAAAAGGCAACACCTACTACCTGCACTCAAAGGGCAAAATGTTCTTCTTCGCACGTGAGATCAAGGAAGGCGCAATGGATGCCCTACCTGCTGGTTACAGCGTCAACGAAATGAAGACAGGCATGCTCGTCCTAAAGAGAATCGTCGCTGAAGGCGAAGGCAAGCCGGCGGAAACCAAAGCATCCTCATAAAGTATAACTCTGTTCGACACAACCAAATATTCTTTTAGATAAAAAAGGAGACCACTATGACACGTAACATTGCATCTAAAAGCCACGAGACAAAAGCGAGGGGAACATGCCTACACTAAACCGCGTTCAATTGATCGGCCGTTTGGGCAAGGATCCCGAAAGCAAGTTCACCCCCACCGGCAAGAAAGTGGCCCATTTCAGCCTTGCGGTCAGCAATCACTGGAAGGACAAGAGTGGAGAGACAAAAGAATCCACTGAGTGGGTCAACATTGAAGCCTGGGGACGGCTCGGCGAAGTCTGTCAGGAATATCTCAAGAAAGGCAGTCTGGTTTTTCTTGAAGGACGATTGAAGACAGATAAATACGAGGACAAGAGCGAGACGAAATACTTTACCAAAGTAGTGGCGCTCACCCTGCAATTCCTCGATAAGCGCCCCGCGGAAGAACCCATGATGTCTGTGGATGAAGACCCGGGCGATTACGACGCGTAGCGAGTAAGAAGTAACGAGAAACGAGTTACAAGTAAAAAGACGACCACTTTTTGAGTGGCCGTCTTTTTTTGTTGAATCAATGCACTACTTTTTCTTACCAGCTTTGGCTTTTACCGTTTTCTTCGCCTTGGCGGAAGGCTTTACAGCAGCTTTCTTGCCCTTCGAGACCGGGCAGTCTTTTTACTTTTTCCCTTCAATGGCAACTTCTCCAATTCACTCACCAATTTCTCCAGCACATCGAAACCGCCCTGCCAGAACTTGGGGTCGCGGATGTTAATGCCCGCTTCTTCAAGGATTTTCGCTGGGGCTTCCGACCCGCCCGCAGAGAGGATCTTGAGATAGCGCGGCTTGAAGGATTCTCCTTCAATTTTATATTGCTGATAAAGCGAGAAAACCAGCAACTGTCCGAAAGCGTAGGCATAAACGTAGAACGGGGTGTGATAAATATGCGGGATGGAGACCCATTCCCATTTGAATTCATCGCTCAGCTCAACAGAATCGCCGAGTTGTTCCTTCAGATTTTCCATGTACGCGGCGGATAGTTCATCCACAGAGGCATTCTTCTGGATCATGTCATGCGCCTGCTTCTCGAACAAGGCAAAATACGATTGGCGCATGATGGTGGCGTAGGCATCGTCCACTTGCTTGAAGAGGATGTCACGGCGCACCGCTTCATCCTTTTCTTCGGCCAGCAGCTTGTCAGTGAACATCATCTCACCGAATGTGGATGCGGTCTCAGCCAGCGGCAGGGACGAATGGAATGTAAAGGTGCTGTGATGGGATGCCAGCATCGAGTGAATGGCGTGACCGAGTTCATGCGCCATGGTGGCGACATCCCGCGCGTTGCCCTGATAGTTCAACAAAACGTAAGGCGTCATGTCAGGCAGAACAGACCAGCAGAACGCGCCGTCACGTTTGCCCTTGCGGACTTCACTGTCGAGGCGGTTGTCATCGAACACGCGGCGGGCAAGATCACCCAACTTCGGATCGAAGGCGCTGAACGACTCCAACACCATTTCGGCGGCTTTGCCGTAGTCATATTTCTTGTCCGAGCCGGCCACGGGTGCGTAGATGTCGTAACGGCGAAGTTTTTTGACCCCGAGTGTTTTTGCTTTCAAATTGAAATAACGTTTGAAAATATTTGTATTCTTGCGCGCGGTCTCGAGCAAGGCGTCCACGGCTTCGTTGGGAATATCATTCGCAAGGTTGCGGACCGAGAGCGGATCGGAGAATTTGCGCAGGGAAATATTCTCGTTGTGCCAGTCGCGGGCAACAGTCTGGTAGATCTGCCCGAGAATAGGTCCTGCTTCACCGTAAACACGATACAGTTCCTGATAGGCAGCGGCGCGCATTTTTGGGTCACTGCCCTGGGCAAAGCGCATCACCTGTCCGCGGGTAAGTTCCTGTACCTTCCCTTTTACTTTCAACTTGAAAACGTAACGGCTCGTGATCGAGTCATATAATGTATTCAATGCATTGACACCCGTCACATTTTTCAGGTTGACCACTTTCTCTTCCGCCTCGCTCAAGGTATGCGGCTTGAACAGGCGCATGGATTCGAGATAATAGCGATAGTCACCGGAAGCGTCCATCAAGCGCTTTGCGTTGACCTCATCCACTTCCTTCCACCACAAACTGAAGAAGAGGGTTCGGTTCTCGATCTCTGCCAGGAATTGCTGTGCGCGTGAGTACAGGGACTGCGCCGCCTGATCCTGCGTATCCGCTGTGAACGACAGGCCTGCAAACGAATAGAGTTTGTTTCCCACGCGCGTCATTTCTTCGCTGGCGTGGATGACCTGCAAGAACTGTTCGGTGGAAATGTCGGGATTGAGCTTTCCGCGCACGCCTTCGAACGAAGTGACCTGCTCCTCGATCATGTCGAATGCGCTTTGCAGTTCAGCGCTTTCATAGGACGGGTAAAGCGGCGCAAGGCTCCATTTTGAAATTTTGTATGCCATGGAATTCTCCTATTTCTTATGGTTAATAAATTAAGCGGATCGTTTCCGCTCACGGACTGCAAGGGTAATCAGAACGATCAGAGTAAGGATTGAACATGCAAACCCTATTATAAGGGTGGTTACATAGGCAGGGTCCGAATAATTTCCCACAACCACTTCGATGATCTCAGTTGACCGTTTGGAATCACCAAAATTTACAAGGCTCCAGGTGCGGGAATGAATGATCAGGTCATACGCCATCAATCCTCCACCGAACAAAACCAGAATCTTCTTTTCCCAGTCTTTTTGTCCCCATTCAGTGAAATGAGATTGGATCTGGATTCCCGCGAATGTGATCAAAAACACCAGCGGGACGATCACAAAACGGGTTGGCGCACGCTGCGAGTCTAAAAATGGAATATGAGAACTAAAGAGCGGCAGATAGGTTGACCCTATCGAGAAAAAAAACATAACCATAATGGGAAGGTACAGTGGACGATATTTCTCAGCTTTCGCCCAATTTTTGATGACCCCGAAGTAAAGCAGGAAGGCAAAACCCAGCACACCTACATAATACGCTTTTTCCCAAAACCCCTGACTATTCTCCGCGATGAATGCTTGCAGCAATTGAAGAACTGATGTGAACCCTCCCAGGTATTTAAGCCCGGTGCCGCCAGCAAACTGAAGAGCGGGAGGCAGAATTCGGATCATACTCAGCAGGGCGCTCAGAATGACTGCCTTCATCATAGTGGAGAAATATTGCGGCTGGAACAGTCCCAGTAAAAGCAGGAAACTTATACAATAGATATAGAAGTGCGCGGCTCCCTGCAGGACAATTATCAGCAAGACCAGACACATGGCGAGCAGCCACTTCCAGCCGGTACGCTCTCCCTCCACCATTTTCAAAACAAGCAGAACATAAAATGGCAGGAGAAAATACCCCACCCACTCAAAGTGACCGACTCCCAATGTGAGCAACGATGTGCCCATTCAAATTGAAAAGCAGAAAAATCGAAAGAAAGGAAACAAACGAAAGTTGATATCTGGCGCGGATCAACAAAAGACCTGCGAAACTCAGGCTATAAAAGATCCAGACATTGACAAGCACATAGGTGGACGGGTTCAGGAAATACAGCAAAAGAATTTGAGGCGAGAAGGGACGATTTTGTCTGGCAAGATATTGCGAAGGAATGATATAGGCAGAATCCGCGTGCAGTGGAAATTGTCCGCTTCTGAAAGCCTTACTTAAGAAATCCAGATAAGGACCGACATGCAGGTGCCAATCTTGAATATCAAAGCGGTTATTGAACCAATCCAGGAAGAATCCCCAATGTAATAAGCCTGCGCTGAACAAGCCCGCCAGCAGGATGGTCACAGCCCATTTTGCGGAAAGGGACTCAAGCGGTTTAAAAAGAACATCCAAAAAAAACTGACCGACTTTTGAAAGTTTTTGTAAGAATGGATTCGTCATATTTTTTCTTGTCGCTAAACGATCATCTTTTGAAATAATAAGTGAGGGCGAAAGCTGCACCCTCACTTATTATAAGATATACAAAACATACCTGGTTCGTTACAAGCTGGATCGGACGTGCATGATATCGCCATCCTTAACAGGATATTCCTTGCCTTCGAGTCTGAACTTCCCTTTGGCTTTCGCTTCATTCATCGACCCGAGGCTGATCAGGTCTTCGTAGGCGACCACTTCCGCCCGTACAAATCCGCGCGACAGATCGGTGTGGATCTCACCCGCAGATTCTTGCGCGGTCGCGCCGCGTTTGGTTGTCCACGCGCGCACTTCGTCTTCGCCAACGGTGAAGAAGGTTTGCACTTGCAGCAGATCGTACGAAAGGTTGATCATGCGGCTCAAACTTAATTCCTTGATGCCGTATTCTTCCATGAAGACAGCCGCATCCTCCGCGCTCAGTTGGGCGATCTCCATTTCGAGTTTTCCCATCAACGCAACGGAAGGGTGGTCAAGCTTGCCTTGAGTATCGGGAGCAGTTTGTCCCTCACCCATATTGAAAACAGTGAGGATGGGTTTGCGTGTCAGCAGACCAAAACTTGCCAGTTCCCTGTGTTCATCATTCGTGAACTCCATACTTCGCAAAGGTTTGTTATCCGAAAGAGTCTTGTTTAATTTTTCGAACAATTCTGTCTGGCGCGCATTCAGCGTTTTATCCGTGCCGCCCTTTTTGCGTTCCTCGATTAGTTTTTCCAGCTTTCTTTCAACCGCGATCAAATCGTTCAACAGCAGTTCGGTTAACATACTATCGGCATCGCGCATCGGGTCAATACTTCCACTTGGATGCATGACGTTCTCGTCTGTGAAACCGCGTACGACGAGGATCAAACCGTCCATTTGGTTGAGTTGATTCAACAGTTGCCCGGAGATGCCGCTTTTGGCGGAACCAGCTTCCAGCCCGGCAATATCCGCGTATGTCACTTTGGCGTAGATGGTCTTTCTCGGGTTGAACATGCCTGAGAGTTTGGTCACGCGCGGGTCGGGGACATCCACAACGGCGTTGTGAACTTCGATACGCCCCGCCGAGGCGGTGGTGGGAGTATTTCCGCGCGTGAGGGCGTTGTAAATGGTGGTCTTTCCAGATTGGGGTAATCCTATGATTCCTAGTTTCATGCTTGACCTTATCAGTGAGAGTTTGTTATACTAGCGGGCGCTAAACAACCGAAAGCCGGAGTGGCGGAATAGGCAGACGCGCACGACTCAAAATCGTGTTCCCTACGGGAATGAGGGTTCGATTCCCTCCTTCGGCACAAAGATTATACTCGACGTCCTCTCATTACGAGAGGACGTTTGAGTTTTATTAGAATTTATCACTATGCGTTGACATTGATTTTTTGGAATTGTAGAATCGTTAATGAGGCAACTTTTTTCGCCGTGAAAGCGTAGATAACTTTATACTATTCATACCAGCCATTTTATTGGAGGTGCAAGATGAAACTTACCCTGTTCTTTGCCGCGATCGATCTGTTGATCTTGCTGTTGTATCCGATCGCGTACATCATGCATAATGTACGAAAAATGATGGGCTTAAAACATTAGCAGGAAATCAAAATAAAAGTAAAATAAATCCAGGAGGCACCATCATGCCATCAATAAACGATATCCTTGCTGTGATCCTGGGTGGAGGTCGCGGTGCACGCCTGTATCCGCTGACCCAAATGCGCTCGAAGCCCGCTGTTCCAATTGCGGGCAAGTATCGTCTGATCGACATTCCCATTAGTAATTGCATTAATTCAGAGATCTATCGAATTGCGGTCCTGACGCAATTCAATTCAGTCTCCCTGCATCGCCACATTTCGCACACATATAACTTCGATGCCTTCCATACAGGCTGGGTGCAGATCTGGGCTGCGGAACAAACCATGGAAAGCGCAGACTGGTATCAGGGCACGGCAGACGCGGTCCGCAAGCAAACGCTTGAGATCCAATCCAGCGGAGCCAAGAATGTGTTGATCCTTGCCGGCGATCATCTCTATCGCATGGATTACAAGGCTCTGGCTGAATATCACTGGGCAACTAAAGCCGATGTGACAGTGGCTGTCCAGCCGGTTCTGCGGGAAGAAGCGCCTCGTTTCGGAATTTTGAAACGGGAAACAAATGGAAAAATCTCCTCCTTTGTCGAGAAGCCCAGGGATGCAGAGACCCAGGCGAAATTCGTCAGCCGTGATGACCCGGCCCGCCCGTTCCTTGGATCGATGGGCATTTATATGTTTAAGACGAAAATCCTGATGGAATTGCTGGCCAACTTCCCCAGTTACCATGATTTTGGCAGTGACATTATCCCGCAGGCGATCAAGACCCATTCAGTGTTTGGTTTCGATTTTGACGGTTACTGGCAGGATATTGGAACGATCCGATCCTTCTACGAAACGAACCTTGCGCTGACCACGCCTGAAACCCCATTTAATTTTTACGATCCCAAACTGCCGATCTATACCGACACACGCTTTCTGCCAAGTTCAATTATCGAGGACAGCAAACTTCAAAATGTGTTGATCTCGGATGGCAGCCGCATTCTACGATCTGACATTTCGCACTCGATCATTGGCACGCGCAGTCAGATATCGGCGGGCTGCACTATCAAGGATACCATCATGATGGGCTCGGATTATTACGAGCGTGATGATGAAGGACTCCCCATTGGCATTGGCGCGAACTGTCATATCGAAGGCGCCATTCTGGATAAGAATGTACGCATTGGCGATGATGTGGTCATGCTGCCCTTCCCGCGCAACGCGGATATTGACAATGAAAAATGGTATGTGCGGGACGGCATTGTAGTGATCCCGAAGGATGTGACGATCCCCGCCGGGACGCGTATCGCCCCGTCATAGATCATCCTCTCTCTTCTGAATTTGTTCAATCCAACTTCCCGCAGGTTTCGACTATAAACAGTCTTGAATAATTACCTGCGGGAAGTTTTGTGCAAATATGTTGATAGCAATGAGGAGCCTTCTTCATTGAAACATAATCCGCTTCTAAACGCCTCCCGTGCGCGAGCCAACCTTAAATTATGCTATACTCGCATTATATGAAGTCATCGCGCGAATATTGGCCGCGCTGGGCAGAGACCTTGCGACGTTATCAACTTCACGAACTGACCGCCTCGCTCCTTGAAGCAGGAAGTCCTTTGGCCATGCTTGGAGCGCAGGCGCTTTACTTTAGCCGGGGATTATTCGAGAACGATCAAATAACAGCCCTGGCAGTGACATTGGAAGAAGATGATGAAGCGCGCGCCTTCGCTTCGTTCCTTGTTCAAGAGAGAGCCTCCGTATGAACGAGTTGATCATTATCATCATCAGCGCATTCCTGCTCTTTGCGATTACATTGTGGAAACGAAGATCGCCATCAGTCCTGCGGGAGATTCCCGCGTTGATACGGCTATATCGCACACTCGGACTTAGCATTGAAGATGGCACACGCCTGCACATATCACTCGGGTCTGGAAGCCTGCTGGATGCGCGCGGCGGTCCCGCCTTTGCGGGATTGGCGATGCTGCGTCATATTGCAGAACGCACCTCAGTGAGCGACGAACCCTCCATTGCTTCTGCCGGCGACGCCGCCCTCGGCTTGCTGGCGCAGGACACCTTGCAGTCCGGCTATCAAGCCGCCGGCGTGAATGAGTTATATATTCCTACCAATGGTCGTGTAACCGGGTTAAGCCCCTTTGGATACGCCGCCGGCGCGATGCACATCTCACAAAATGAAAATGTTTCAGCCAATATCATGATCGGGCATTTTGGTCCGGAAGCCGGTCTGCTCGCGAAGCATCAGACCGCGAAAATGTGATCAGCATTGGCGCAAGCGACGAGTTAAGCGGTCAAGCGGTTTTATACGCAAATACAAATGACGCCCTGATCGGTGAAGAACTTTTTGCAACAGGCGCTTATCTTGGCGCGGGCGCTTCCCACGCGGCCAGCCTGACCGTTCAGGACATTCTACGCTGGCTGGTGATCCTCTCTTTGTTGGGCGGAGCTGCAGCAAAGTTTTTTGGGGTGATCTAATGCGAGTATTTACAGCAGTCATTGCCATTGCCGCGGGAGTTTTAGTGTTGGGTGGTTATTTCTTTCCGGTGCTCGCGGCTATCCAAACGCTTTTATTGAACTGGGCAATTGTCCTTGCAGGCATGGCTGCGCTCGTTGGGATTTTTAATTTGATATCTGTTCATACAAATAAAATCCGCAGTCAGCAAAAAGGAAGCGTATATAGCGCGATCCTTGTCATCGCCCTGACAGCGACTTTCGCAGGCGGCATCATCCTACGGCCCGATCATAGTACGATGGCGATCCTGATGAACGGTATCATCATTCCTGTTGAAGCATCGCTGATGGGTCTGTTGACCGTCTCATTGATCTACGCAGCCATCCGTCTTTTACGCCGCCGCGCAGATTTGATGAGCGTCGTTTTTTTGGCTACAGCCGTACTGCTTATTCTTGGGTCAGCCACGCTGCCTTTCGGAAATATTCCCCTGCTTGGATCATTGGTAAAGCCATGGATCACTCAAATATTGGCGTTGGGCGGCGCGCGCGGAATTTTGATCGGCGTGGCGCTCGGCACATTGACGACCGGTCTGCGTATCCTGTTTGGCGCTGATCGTCCGTATGGGGGCAACTAATGGCAGACCTTATTAAGTGTCCCGTTTGCGGTCAAAACAATTTTTCAGATCAGGAATTCTGCCTGTTTTGTCAATCACGGCTGGAGCCGCTGACAGGAGCGCTAAAAGGAGCAGACTCTCCGATCAAACCCGGGCAGGCTCCCACAAAAAAAAATACAGCAGAACTTGAACCGATCCTGCCACAATGGTTAAGGGATGCGCGCGATTCCGCGCGCAAGTCTGCGAACGATGATGCCGCTCCTCAAAATGGCAAACAATCACAGGATACGTTCCCTGCATCCAATTCCGACCTGTTAGCTGGTTTGCAATCCCAGGCAGACAGCGACGACGAAGGTATTCCTGATTGGCTCGCCGGCATCACCGGCGACTCGCCAAAAATCAATAAACCTGAAGCAGAATCTTCCGAAATACGCTGGGTGGAACTGGGCGGCGCAAAAGATTTTACACAGGAAGAACCATCCGCAGAATCGTCATCCGAAGAAAAAAATGACGTTATGAATTGGCTCCGTGGAGCAAGCGATGACCCGCAATCACAAGACGCGCAGCCACAGGACACCATTATCACTTCATCTGAAACGCCGGAGTGGCTGCGTCAGATGTCTGCAGAACATGAGACAAAGAATGAGAATGTTCCACTCAAGCCGTTCGATCCAGCCCCGGAATCCCTGGCTACAGCGGATTGGCTGCATCAACTCGGTGAAGACGCCTCAAAAAATAGCGCCTCATTTTTCAACAATGCTGAATCCTCAGACAGCACAAAAGACTCTGCTTTGCCGTCTGAGGATGAACCAAACTGGTTAAGTTCACTGCGCGGCTCACAGGCGAACATTGAAAGCGCTGAATCTGCCTCTTTTTCAGAACCTGTTTCAAATGGATCTGAAGCGGCCGAAATATCATCCAACGACAGTTTACCGGATTGGATGAAAAGTCTGCAATCCAGCGAATCTGAACCATCCACACCAGCCGCGACGCCGCCCTGGCTTAAGAGTGAAGAAGTATTACCTTTTGAATCTTCTGACAGTTTTGAGATGCCTGCATGGCTATCTGCATCATCATCGGCTTCCGAGCAGCCCGGCAAAGAGGAACAGCCCGCCCAGGAAGACCTGCCGCTCGGTGACATTCCAAACTGGCTAAAGGCCGCCGCGCCGCAATCGTCGATCTACTCTGACCTGCCTGCCGATCAAACACCCCCGACTTCTGATGAAGATTGGCTTAATTCTTTTAAATCATCCAATCCAGCTGAGGACCAATCCCCGCCCCAATTGACGCCCGCGTTTTCGACAGAGGAATCGCAGCAAGCACCTGCATTTACACCGGATGCGCAGTCAAATTACAACATGGACTCGCTCTTTACCGACATGCCGGATTGGCTTTCGAACGCAGTCGAGGATTCTTCGGTATCTGCACCCGCCGCAAGCAACGTAGATTCACTTACACCCAGTGAATTGCCGTCCTGGGTAAAGGCAATGCGGCCGCTTGAGGCTGGCACTTCACGATCAGATCCAAACGATGAAACCTTTGAATCACGCGGTGCGCTGGTTGGTTTCCAAGGCGTACTTCCGTCAGTGCCAGGCTTCACGCCCTCCAGTAAACCCAAAACATATTCGATCAAGTTGCAGGCCAGCGAAGAACAACAGGCACAGGCCGCAATGCTCGAGCAGATATTGGCGGCAGAAACCGCGCCTGACCCGATCGCTTCCTTCTCGACGCTGCCCACCTCCAAGGGCTTGCGCTGGTTTATCGCTTTTGTCTTGATCGCAGCGTTGGGGGCCGTATCATTCCTGCGTACACAGATCTTTGCCTTGCCCGTGGGCGTTCCATCTGAGATCAGCGGAGCGCTGCTCGTATCACAGGCCATCCCTGAAGGCGCGCCCGTACTCGTGGTTTTTGATTATGAACCTGCCCGCGCTGGAGAAATGGAAGCCGCGGCATCGCCGATGTTCAACCTGATGCGAAATCCAAACTTTACTTTCATCTCCACCAGCGAGACCGGCGCGATCCTCGCAGAACGCTTCATTTCCGGTCCCCTGGCTGACTCTGACCAAAGCGGAATTCAGCATCTAAACCTGGGCTACCTGCCCGGCGGCCAGATGGGCATCCACGCGTTTGCACAGGATCCAGTCTTTGTATTTCCCCAATTAAGAGACACCACATCCTTATCACAATTTGCGGCATTGATCATCATCACGGACAATGCCAATTCCGTCCGCGCATGGATCGAGCAAACTTCATCGGAGCGCGGGGAAATTCCAGTTGTTGCCATTTCCAGCGCGCAATCTGCGCCGATGATTCAGCCGTACTATGATTCAAGTCAGATTCGCGGTTTGGTGAGCGGAATATATGGCAGCGCGGTCTTCGAGCAGAATATGAGCGGCGGCTCCGGGATTTCAAGGAAATATTGGGACGCCTATAGTATTGGCATGCTGCTTGCCATGGCATTGATCTTAAGCGGCGGGCTGATCAGTTTTGCCTTCGGGCTTCGTGACCGCGTCGCAGCGAGGGAGGAAAAATAAGATGGCCATCCCTCTTGATCTGATCACCGCTGTTTTGAGCTTTTTGTTTACCCTGCTTATCTTCAGTTACCTGATCGGCGATAATCCGCTGTTTAAGATCGCGCTCTATATTTTCGTTGGTGTTTCTTCGGGATATATTGCCGCAGTCGCATGGTGGCAGGTGATCTGGCCGCGACTCATCCAGCCTTTGATGGCGGCCATGATATCTGACGGACCACTGACAGAGAAAGTACTTGTCCTTGTGCCATTGTTTGGCGCAGTATTGATCCTCATGAAAACATCAGCGAGATTCGCGGGTCTGGGTGGAATCGTCATGGCATTTTTGGCGGGTGTGGGTGCGGCAGTGGCCATTGCCGGGGCAGTGAGCGGAACGCTCCTGCCGCAGGTAATGGCAGGCATCAACGCATTTGACCTTGCTTCCGCCAGTGCGCGCAATATCAGTTTGATCGAAGCGATCTTCAACGGCGGAATCGTGCTATTAGGCACAGTATTTACACTCACCTATTTTCATTTCGGCGCAAGCATAAAGGCGGACGGTTCCACCAGGCGACTGGGATTGATCGAGATCTCCGCATGGGTCGGACGCATTTTCATCGGCATCACGCTGGGAACAGTATTCGCGGGTGTCTATGCTGCCGCGCTGACCGCGCTGATCGAACGCATTATGTCGCTTATAAACTTCCTTGGGAACTTCCTGTAATCATGACCACATCATTGATCGATGGTAATTCACTTCTTGCGGTAGATGTCGGCGCAGCAAATACGCGTGCCGTCCTGTTCGACGTGGTCGAAGGCGAATATCGCTTTGTGGCATCGGGCAGCGCGCCCTCCACGGCTGAGTCCCCGTTCAGGGATGTGAGCGAAGGTGTGCGCAATGCCATCACAAGCCTGCAGACGATCCTTGGAAAGCCCATGCTCGATGCAAACGGTGGTTTCATTACACCGAGCCAGCCCAATGGTTCGGGTGTGGATGCGATGGTGGTGACACTGTCGGCCGGCCCAACCATCCGCGCCGTTGTTGTGGGCTTGCTAAAGGAAGTCTCGCTGGAAAGTGCACGCAGATTAAGCGAGTCCACCTATGCGCGTATCGTTGAAACCATTGGCTTGACAGATCATCGCAAGCCCGAACAAAAAATAGACAGCATCCTGCGCGCACGGCCTGACCTTGTGGTGATTACCGGCGGGACGGATGGCGGCGCGTCCCGTTCCATTCAAAAATTACTTGAGCCGATCGGGCTTGCGAGCTATCTCCTGCCACCTGAAAAACGCCCCGCAGTATTATTCGCGGGCAACGAGAAAATTTCAAAGGATGTAAAATCCCTGGTCGGATCGCTGGCCCCCTCTCTGCACATTAGCCCCAATGTTCGTCCTTCGCTTGAAACCGAAGACCTTGAACCGGCACAGCGTGAATTAGCGCGCATGGTCATTAACATCCGCAAACAACAGATCAAAGGCGTGGATGTTTTGGATCTATGGTCCGGCGGACATATCCTGCCGACCGCGTACGCCACCGGCCGCATGGTGCGTTTTCTTTCAAAAGTTTACGGCGCTAAAAAAGGAATCCTCAGTGTGGATATTGGTGCTTCCGCCACAGTGATCTCTGCGGGCTTCAAAAATAAATCCACCCTGAACGTGTATCCGCAATTCGGGCTGGGAGAGAATTTGTCAGCCCTGCTAAATTACACATCACTTGAAAATATTTTACGCTGGTCACCGCTTGATATTCCCGCCAGCGTTCTGCGCGATTATCTTTATCAAAAGTCATTATATCCATCTGCCATCGCCGCGACCTTGGAAGATCTCGCCATGTCGCAGGCAGTCGCGAGACAGGTGCTTTATCTTGCCATGCAATCTGCGCGCCGCGATTTTCCGCGCGATATCGCGTTCATCAAGCCGACATTGACCCCACTGTTTGAACCGATTCTCGCGGGCGGCGCGATATTGACGGGCGCTTCGCACCCCGGTCAGGGCTTGCTGGTGCTCCTCGACTCGCTCCAGCCTGTGGGTGTGACCACCGTCATCCTCGACCAAAATAACCTGCTTCCATTATTGGGAGCCGCCGCTTCGCAAAACAACATACTTCCCGTTCAGGTCATTGAATCAGGCGCATTCCTCAGTATTGGAACCGTGATCTCCCCCGTCGTTTCTGCAAGTATTGGGGTACCCATTCTGCGTGGAAAATTAACCTATGAAAACGGCGTGGAAGCGCGTGTGGAATTAAAGTATGGAAGCATCGAAACACTTCCACTAGCCACAGGCGAGACGGGGAAATTAACCATTCAGTGTTTGCATGGTGCAGATGTGGGTTTTGGTCCCAATCGCGGCAAGGAGATCACAGTCAGTGGCGGCGCGCTTGGTGTGGTATTTGATGGGCGCGGGCGTCCTTTGGATCTGCCTGCTGACACAGTCCGCCGTCACGAGTTGATCAAAAAATGGAATTGGACATTGGGAGGCGAATAGCCCATGCAAGCGCCTGTAAATCATATTGTCGGATTGACTTCCATTGTGCGTGAACGACTCCTTCCCATTGAAGGGACGGTGCTTGCGCGTCTCAACCAAAAGGTCAGCCCGAACGATGTCATTGCTGAAGCGAAATGGTCGCGCGAGCATGTGCTGCTCGATGTTGCCCGCACATTGCATATTTCTCCCGATGCCGCCGATCGGATCATCCAATGCAAGCTCGAAGACCATCTCAAAGCTGGCGCAGAGATCGCAGTAGGCAGAGGCCTCTTTCCGCGCAGAGTGACCGCGCCGCGTGATGGAACTGTTGTCATTGCCGGCGGCGGACAGGTCCTCATGGAAGTCGGTGAAACCAAGATCGAGTTACGCGCCGGCATTCCCGGCACGATCATTCAAATCATCCCTAATCGCGGCGCTGTCATCCAGACGGCCGGGACATTGGTGCAGGGGGTCTGGGGCAATGGCCGTATTGATTCCGGGTCGCTGGTAAATATTGCCGAAAAACCCAATGGTATGCTTACTGTTAATCGTCTTGATGTGAGCCTGCGTGGTTCGATCCTGCTCGCCTGTATGATTCAAGACAGCGAAACCTTGAAAGCCGCCGCCGACCTGCCTGTGCGCGGATTGATCCTTTCGAGTTTATCTCCAACGCTGATACAGCAGGCGCGTGAGGTGCGGTTCCCGATCATGGTAACCGATGGCATTGGTTCCGCGCCGATGAATTCTGCTGCGTTCAAACTACTCAGCACAAACGCCAAGCGTGACATCACTTTAAACGCGGAAATCTATGATCGCTATAGCGGCGCGCGTCCGGAAGTCATCATTCAACTTCCAACGTCTTCCGAACCAACCCTGCCAAACGAAACAGAATTTTTCGCGCCGGGTTTGCAGGTGAGGATGCGCCGTCCGCCGGCCTTTGGAATGATCGGCTCGATCATTTCCCTGCCATCCGGCCTGACCACACTTCCCAGCGGATTGCGCGCGTCTTCAGCGGAAGTAAAGCTTGAAAATGGCGAAATCATTATCGCGCCTCTCGTAAACCTTGAAGTTGTGGGATAATTATCCCGTGAATGCTATTCAAAAATTTGCAATGAAATCATGATCAGGAGAGTGCTGCATGTCTTTCGATGAACCCAATTTTGATGATGGTACCGAAGCCCAACCCGCGGAGGAGTCAAATAACAATCGCACTTTTATGGTCGCGGTTGGAATTTTGGGCGGGATCATATTGATCTCGGTTGCCTGTCTTGTGGGCGTGTATTTGTTTGGCCGGAACCGGATCAATACTGGAACGCAGCAAGCTCAAGTCAGTGCAAATTCAACAGCAACCGCAGCCGCCTTTATCAATCAGGCGCTGACCGCCACTTTTGAAGGCCTGGTCAGCCTGCCGACCACTACTTCCACCTCCGTGCCGACCTCGGTGGTAAAAGCCGCGACCGCCACCAGCACAACAGATCCAGCCGTGACAAATGCAATAGCCGGGGCCGCCGGCACCCCTGCAGCCGCAACTGCCACAGTCGGCGCCGCGCTGACGCAAGCCGCAGCCGCGCAACTCACAGTTGTGCCGACGACAACTGCCCTGCCGACAACCGGATTTGCTGATGAATTTGGTCTACCCGGACTTGTGGTAATGGCACTCGCTTTCGTGATCGTGATCCTGCTTGCCCGCAGATTACGCGTCTCACCCGCATTGAACAGATAAAAAATATTACTCTCACAATAAAAAAACACGGAAGTGTCTAAAAATAGACAGTTCCGTGTTTTTTTGCTTTATATATTCTAGCGCTTCAAGTTAACCAACTCCTGCAATATCTCATCTGAGGTGGTGATCACACGGGAAGAAGCTTGAAAACCGCGTTGGGCAAGGATCATATTAGTGAACTCCTGCGCCATATCCACGTTTGAGGCTTCAAGATAACTGGCGGCGATGGAGCCGCGTCCGCCGGTGTTGCCAGCGCCAATCTGGGGATCGCCCGAATTCAAGCCCGGCAGGAAAGTGGTGTCATCCGCTTTCATTAAACCAGTGGGATTATTAAAACGGGCCAACGCCACCTGACCAACCTGCTCTGACATACCATTCGAATACATCAGGGAAATGATACCGTCATTGGGCGAGATGTAGACATCGGTTACTGTACCGGCCGGCAGACCATCCTGACTGGTAACGGCCACCGTGCTGGTCGCTGACAGCATGGTCAGCTTGGAAAAATCGATCGTCAGGTCGAATGCATCCGCACCCGTTGAGGTTTGGAGCACGATGGGAGCCCCTGGTGTGTCAGAGACGTACTGGCCGTTTTCATCAAACGTGATCGTGCCGCCGCCCGCTTCAGCAACAGCAGTGGCGGGGTCGTTGACGAGCGCCCAAGACCATTGAGTGGTGATATTGGGGGTAACTCCCGCAGTCGCGCCGCGAGTGAATTGAACAGTGGCGGTCTGTAATGCGCCCAGGGAATCATAGACCCCCATGGTGACATTGTATGTTCCGTTTAATGCCGTACCTGCGCTCAAGTTCCCGCCCAGGTTAACTGTTGCAGTGGCGCGCGCCAGGGTATTGTCAGTCACGATGCTAATGTCATCTACAGGGATATTGTTATCGATTGCACCGCTGGCATCGGCCAGCCAGCCCTGTGTTCGCAGACCAGAGGCGGAATTGACCAGGTATCCATCCATATCGAGGCTCATGGAACCTTCGCGTGAATAACGGCGATTCTCGTTGCCATAGATGAAAAAGCCGTCGCCCTGAATGCCCAGGTCCATATTGCGGCCGGTACTTTGCAGTACACCCTGGGTGAAGTTGGAGGAGATATATCCCAGGCTTACGCCGAGACCGATCTGAATGGGGTTGACCCCGCCTTGTGTCGCAGTAGGAGACGAGCCCGGGCTCATCATTTGAGAGAACTGATCTTGGGAGAGTACGCGGCTGGCTTTGAAGCCGATGGTGTTTGAATTCGCAAGATTGTTGGAAACGACATCCAGGTATTTCTGTTGAAGATTTAAAGAACTGATTGCGGTGTACATTGAGCGGATCATTTTATTTTCTCCTATAGGGTTGTTGTTATCAGGCTTCCTCCAGGAGGGCCAGCCTGTGTTTTTGAAAAAAGGATTATCCTTTGATATCGATGGACGGCGTTACGGTGCCGCCATCTGCGGGGTCGGCAAAAACAACGCTGTCAATTTGGGTAAACACACCTTCACCGCGCTGATTCTTGTCGAGGGCTGTGACCACTGTGCGGCTTTGGACATTCACAATAAAAGCCAGGTCATCCAGCATCACGAGAGAAGATTTGCCGCCGCGTTTTTCAGCCTTATCAATGGCATCTGCCAAACGGCCTACATTCTCACTGTTTAGATTAATATCGCGGCTTTGAATGCGGTTTTGCGCATGGTTTGAAAACCGAACACCTTGAACATTTTTAAGCGTCTCAAGAAAACTTGTACCCTGCACAGAGGTGCTTGTACTGGCCGGCTTGAGCGGCTGTTCAGCTGCGCCATTTACCCGTCCAAGTTGAACGTGAAATGGATCTGACATATTCATTCTCCTTTAATTTCGAGAACATCACTCAAATCCACAATTTCGGTCCCGATCCGAAGCTGGGGGGTATCTTTTCCTGCAAGGACTCCGTCCACAACGCCTTCCAGAAATTTTCCATCAGGGCGGCTGACTTTTACCGTTTTGCCGATCAGGCTGGCCAGATAGGCCGTCTGATTTGATACGGACACCTTGTCCATTGCCGTGTGAATATCACGCAATTCCTGCAATGAATTGAGCTGGGAGAACTGACTCATCATCTCATTGTTATCCATCGGTTCCAGCGGGTTCTGGTGGGTTAATTGCGCCATCAGGATCTGCATGAACTGGGCTGAATCCATCGCGTTCGCAGCGGCAGTGCCGCCCGCCTTTGCAGGGGTATTCACAGCGCTTGATACACTATTTACTTGCATTTGTTTTCTCCTTTTTCATGATTTTTCTAGCTTAGATCAAGTAATCGACTTCATTTGACAGCCCGTCAATTCGTTGCGGGTGCACCAGCGCTTTGTTCACGATTTCAGTCTGCGGAGTGCTGGCAGGTAAATATTGACTGAATTGCGGGCTTTGCCTTAAGAAACCTCCTTCCTGTTTGGGTTGATCATGCTGGCTGAAATTGAGGTCAGTGAGTTGTACACCGGCATCCTTCAGCGACTGGCGTAGTTGGTTAATTTGGATTTCGAGCATCTTGCCTGTATTTGCCTGTTCTGCAATGAAGGTTACGCTCACGCCTTGCGTGTTCCTGACCATCTGCACCTCGATCTCACCCAATTCTTTTGGATTGAGCAACAGGCGCATCGAAGTGGCGCCGCCTTTCATCCTTACCTTCATCTGACTCATGATCTGTTGGATCACTTCAGAGGTCTGAACATTGACATCGGTAATGGAAAAGCTGCCTGCCTCTTTTACCACAGGAGCTTCCGTACCCGTAGCAGCAATCGTCAAGCCTTCAAGCTTAAGAACTGGTTCCTGCTCTTTTGCGGACGGGATTGGATCTTCACCTTCGGATTTTATTTGAACTGGTAACAGGTCATCTTGATCTGGCTGTATTTTCTGTGTTCCGACTGCCTGGATAGCTGGAAGATCAGGGAAAGCCGCTTCGGATGTATTTGCAGAATCCGGCTTAACATCCTTCAAACTCTTGTTCGTCTCTTCCAAAATCGCCCCTTGATCAGAGTCTGGATCCAGATTCGCCAGGGCCGCAGGAAAAACTTCCACTGATCCAACAGGATTGATGTTAGACTGCGGAACTTCCGGGGTGGATAGATCATCGGCAAACATTTGATTTGCCTGCGTTTGAGCGGCATCTGTTTGGTTGACCGCTGTAGGCGCTAGATTCTCAACCAGACTTGACGCGATGCCTGCCTGGGATGAAAGGCCGCTCACAGACTGCTGAGCAGTGATCGGCTGGAGAGTTGAAGCGCGCATGCCGTCAGAGTTAACGCTCTCCCCCTCCCCGTCTGTCACTTGGACAGACGCAGCTGTGACTGATACGGGGTGGGGTTGCAGCGCCGACAAAACAGCGGCAACTGAAGACGCGCTGACTTCCTGTTCCTGCTGAAGTTTTTTTTCTTCATCCTTCAAAAACTCATCAAATGGAACTGGCGCGGTGGTTTCAAGATCCCTGGGTTGGGATTTCACAGACAGCCCATCAGTTGAGGGAGTTTTAAATATCATTGGAAAGTTAATTGTCATGGTTACCTTGCCAGGGTCTTGAGAAGCATTAGCTTTTTAGAGATCGCCTGGCTGACTGCCTGATACTGGACACCAGCCTCAGACATATCTGTCATTTCAACATCGATATCCACATTATTCTCATCAGCGCTGAAACTGCCGCCCTGACGCAGTTTCAGAGCGAAGCCGGTCTCGGCAGCGGCTGTCTTGAGATGATCTTCATCAGTTATTTTTAGAGGCAGCAAATCGCCTTTATCGATCATGCGGTCCAGTGTCTCTTGAAAATTGACCGTCTCAGCTTTGTAGCCCGGCGTATCCACATTGGCAAGGTTACGGCTGATGGCCTGCTGGCGCAGGCTGAGTCCGTCCAATGCAACTTTAGCCGTCAGCGATGAAATGTCAGAAAAAAGGGAATCGCTCATGATTACGCCTGCCATTCATTGTTCGAATTGAAATAGCCCAATACCCGATTGACATACGTTTGAGTCTCCTGATACGGGGGGATCCCGTTGTATCGATCGACCGCGCCGGGTCCGGCGTTATAAGCCGCGACAGCCAGGCGGATATCGCCGTTGTAATGGTTAAGCAATTGACGGATATAGCGCACGCCCCCATCAATATTCTGGGCCGGGTCAAGCGGATTATCGACACCCAAACCATTGGCGGTGGCCGGCATAAGCTGCATCAGCCCAAGCGCGCCCGCCGATGAAACAGCATTCGGATTGAAATTTGATTCAGCCTTGACCACAGCCTGCACCAATGCGGGATTGACGTTATATTTTTGAGCAGCCTGATTGATCAGGCTGGAAAAATCTCCACTTACAGGCTGACTGGACGAGCCAGCCGACCCTGTCAATAACGACTGCGTGCCCGTTGTCGATCCAGTCGCGTCCATCTTTTTCATCAATTTGTCAAGCAGGCTTAGCATAAGGTTTTGCATGACAGATTGAATCTGACTCGTAAAAATTGAGTTATCCATATTTATTTAGGCTCCCTGTTGTTGATTGCGAAACGCCCGCGCGATATAAATATCATCCAGCGTCTGGGCTTCGATCTGGAGCTGTTCCGCCAGATAAATTTCATGACGGTTCCTTTTCAAGGTTTCCAGGGTTTCTTCAGCCTGCTTGGCTTTGACAGTTTCAGCGCGCTTGGCTTCAATTTCCCTGGTTTGTTTTTTCAGCTCAAGCAGAACCATGTCAATATGTTTACCAACCTGTAAAACATTCAGACGCAGCAGGCTCATTTTTACCAGGTCGATCTCGCCTGATAAAGCCGCGCTTAATTGATCCAGCAGGTTTGCCTGATGCCCCTGCAAGGAGGCCAGCAAAGCCTGGGTTTGCTGATGATTGGAAAGCAATTTGCCCAATTCAATTTCCAGCAATTCAACTTTTCCGTGACGAAGGTCCAGAACATTTTGTAGCGAGAATTTGGGTGACATGCGATTACCTCAATTTAAGCGGCGGAAGAATTCCGACTGATCTCAGCCATGGATTGCACAGTGGTTTCAAACGGACTTATATCAGAACGGTCTTGCTGGAGGAAACGAGTTAATTCAGGAGTTACACGCAGCGCCGTATCCACCTCGGGATCGGAACCTTTCACATACGCTCCAATGTTTACCAGGTCACGTACTTTTTCGAAGACAGCCAGGTTCTTGCGCGCAAATGACGCCAACTGCAAATGTTCTTTGGTTGTCAGCGCAGGCATGACGCGGCTGACACTGTTCAATACATCGATGGCTGGATAATGATTGCGCGCCGCCAATGCCCTGCTCAGGATGATATGTCCATCCAAAATACCGCGCACTGCATCGCAGATCGGCTCATTGAAATCATCTCCTTCAACCAGGACGGTAAAGAATCCGGTGATCGAACCGACTTCACCCCGCCCGGCGCGTTCGAGCAGGCGGGGCAGCATGGCAAACACGGAAGGGGTATAGCCTTTGCTGGCCGGCGGCTCGCCGATCGACAAACCGATCTCGCGTTGGGCCATGGCATAACGGGTGACTGAATCCATCATAAACATGACGTCCATGCCGCTGTCACGGAAATACTCGGCGATGGTCATTGCGACCGAGGCAGCTTTCAAGCGCATCAGCGCCGGTTGATCGGATGTGGAAACAATAATGACCGAGCGCGCCAATCCCTCGGGACCCAGGTCGCGTTCCAGGAATTCGCGTACTTCACGGCCGCGCTCGCCAATCAGAGCAATCACTGATATATCACTTTCCGAGTTGCGCGCGATCGAACCGAGCAGCGTGCTTTTTCCAACGCCACTGCCCGCAAAGATGCCCATACGCTGGCCTTTGCCGCAAGTCAGCATCCCATCAATGACCCGCACACCGGTCACAAGCGGCTCTTCAATTGCGGAACGCTGTAAAGGATGCGGAGGAGACTGGTTGGTGGATGTCAGGTTTATCCCTTTCAAGGGACCTTTACTGTCAATCGGTTCGCCCAATCCATTGAGTACACGCCCGATCAGCGGCATGCCAACTGGAGCCTTAAAGGAAGGTGATACTGACCGCACGGTACTGTCCGGCTGAATACCATCCATGCTGCCGAGCGGCATGAGCAACATGCGATTGTTTCGAAAACCAATGGCCTCCGCCATCAGAGGAGTCTTGTTGCGGGTTTGGATCTCGCAAATCTCGCCAACCTGACAATTCAGTCCCATGATCTCAACCGTCAATCCAACGACTTGCACAACCTTGCCTGTTACAGACAACGGGTTAAGATTGGCGATCGCTTTACTAAAACGGGTCAGGTCGGGGCTATGTGTTTCCATAATTTACTCGGCCAGGATGCTCGCTTCGTCAAACGCCTTCAACAAAGCTTCAAGTTGTGTTTCCACACGCCCATCCACGGTTCCCATGTTTCCTTTTACGTAACAACCACCGCGGGTGATATTCGCAGACGGGATGATTTTTGCCTGACCGCCTGAGATCAAAAGCTGCTGGTCAACCCATGCTGAATCCAGCATGCGCGCATCCTTGGGATTCAGGAAAATATTCAAGCCGCCCAATCCATGCGCGCTATCCATAATGCGGTTCAGGTTTGCCTGAAGAGCATGCGGATCCAATTCCATACCATCACCGAACAATTTTCTGGAAAGTTCCTTCAACATGGCGACCAATATCGGTTCACTCTGTGACATAAGGGTATTTTTCCATTGGTCCACTTCTGTGACCAAAGCGCGGACTGCTTTTATGGCATCATCCATCTCAAGGCGGGCATCCTTCAAACCCTGCTCGTATCCCTGTTTCTTTTGATCCTCAATTTCAGATTGCGCTTGCAGAATCACATTATCAGCCTCTGCTTGAGCGGAAAGAAGAATTTCCTCCGCTTG
The DNA here is from genome assembly GCF_016711665.1 of Candidatus Villigracilis saccharophilus. Lineage (NCBI taxonomy): Bacteria > Bacillati > Chloroflexota > Anaerolineae > Anaerolineales > Candidatus Villigracilaceae > Candidatus Villigracilis > Candidatus Villigracilis saccharophilus. The sequence goes on along the minus strand of NZ_JADJSO010000081.1, from coordinate 50,808 downwards.
AAGACGCGCGCGCTCCAGAATGGCCGAGACCTCATGTTCTGTATTCGAGAGCCGCGGTTGGGAATTTTCTTCCGAAAGAACTTCAGGGATCTGCTGACTTACCTGTACTTCTTGTATTTCTTCGACCTCATCAGAATCGTCAGAGACAGATTCCTCAAAGTCCATAATATTCCAGACAGCGCTGCGCGCTACTTCAGGTTCAGATTGCCACTGGGTAATCCCAGGCTCCCAGACCGTGAATTTTTGATCCATCCCGACCGGCTGCAGTGCTGACCGCACTCCTTTTCCTTTATTGCCGGCGGAACTCTCTTCTTCATTTTGGAAAAGAGCAATCACCTTTTCCTTTTGAACTTCATTTGCAGGAGTCACCAGATCGGTGCTGAATTCAGGCGGATCCCAAGCCAGCGGTTTTTCATTCGATGAATTGAGGCGGGATCTATTGAATGACTTCATATTCATCTCCGCCGCCGCCCGCGATCACAATTTCGCCGGCTTCCTCCAATGAACGCACCGCATCCACGATCTTGCGTTGGGATGTGTAAACATTCTTGGCCAACTGGGGTCCGAGAATGTCGATCTCTTCCTTTAGGTTTTCGCGCGCTCTTTCTGATAGATTGGCATAGACTCTTTCTTTTAGATGTTCCGGCGCGCCCTTGAGAGCCAGTGCAAGATCTGATTTATTGACATCCCGCAGAATACGCTGCATGGCGCGATCATCCAGCTTGATGACATCATCAAAGGTGAACATATTGGCGCGAATTTCATCCACAAGTTTTGCGTTGGTTGTTTCAAGCGCTTCAAAGATGGATTTCTGCGCGCCGCGATCGACCTGATTGAGCATTTTCACCAAAAACGCCACGCCGCCGGTGGCCCGAAAATCAGCTTCATTGATCACGCTGGATAGTTTATTTTTAAGGCTTTTTTCAACCTGCTGAACGACCTGTGGAGAAACTCTGTCCATGGCGGCCAAACGCAGGGTCACCTCGATCTGATTCTCCTTGGTCATGCTGGTCAGAATATCAGCTGCAACTTTGGCTTCCAAATACGAAAGCACCAATGCAATCGTTTGCGGCATTTCCTCCTGGAGCAGGTTCGCCACTTCGATCGAATTCGCGTTCTTGAGCATCTCAAAAGAGGAGAGCTGCTGATGGATCGAAATGCGTTCGAGGATCTCCGTACCGCGGCGAGGCCCTACAGCGCGCGCCAACAATTGACGGCTGTATTCAACGCCGCCGCGCAGTTCAGAGCTGTCGGTATTGCTTAATTCAACCGCCTCTCTTAGTGCCTGGCGTCGAACTTCCGGAGCAACCGTGCCGGACTTCCCCAGTACCATAAGGACCTGTTCGATCTCGCCTTCGGTCAGGTATTGAAGTACCTTGGATGAAAGATCAACTCCCAGTCCAAGCAAGAGCGCAGAAGCTTTATCGAGCCCTGAGACCATTACTTTTTACCCTCATTCAGCCAGATCTGGATAATATCTGCCACAGTGGCGGGGTTCTCTTCGGTCAGCCTGGCAATGATGCGGGCATTTTGTTCATCTTCAGATGCCGAGGCCTTTTCTCTTCGGGAAGACACTTGCACAACCACATCTTCGATCTGCGCATCAGCGGCTTCTGCTTGAGCTTTCATGGCCGCGGCTTGCGCGCTGATGGCGGCAAGAGCTGAGGGTAAAGCACCGCTGGGCGGTGTGGATTGCAACAAGGGGTTAGCAGGCTGCTGCTCCAATGCAGGAGACGACTGCTGGGAATCCGCCAGCGCGGCCATTTGGGATACCGGCAGCATGACCGTCTTCCATGATTCCTTGGATGCGTTACGCAGATTGTTGATGTAGCGCAGCGCGATGAACAGCATGCCCAGCATCGCAAGTGATGCAGCCACTGCATACGCGATCTGGAGGTACAGTTCCTGCTGGGTTTGTTTTGCCAATTCCGCATTCAACGCGTCAATCGCGGTGCGGTCAAAGGCAAAAGATTCAACCACGATCTGATCACCACGGTCTATATCAATACCCGCAGCTACTTCAACTGCAGATTTGATGGAAGCCAGTTGATCCGCGTCTGTAATGCTGTCAACCGATACGGAGACTGAAAGGCGGCTGATCTTGCCGGGGGCGATGACTTCATGTGACTGGGTCTGGCTGACCTCATAGTTTAAAGTCTCTTCATTGCGTGAATATGAAGAAGCATCTGAACCGGTTGTGGTCGCCACCGGGGTGGGCAGGTTTGACGCGGCGCCTGGAACTCCGCCCGTTGTACCGCCGCTGGTCGAACTTTCACTGATGATCTGTGAACTGCGCAGGGCGATCTCGGTTGGCGCATATGAATTGGATGTCACTTCGCGCTGCGTCCAATCCATTTCAACGGTGGCCTGCACGATTGCGCGGTTGGGTCCGAGGATCTTATCCAGGATGGACTGCACCCGTGTTTTTACTTCATCTGCATATGCCAATTCAGCGGCGCGCTGGTCATCCTTGGGAGACATGCTTGTTTCGCCATCAGGGCTGATGCCATCCGCCAGCATATTGCCTTCGCTGTCCACCACGACCACATTTTCTGACTTAAGTCCTTCAACGCTGCTGGCGACTAGATGAGTAATTGCCCGCACTTGAGAGGCATCCAGTGTATAACCAAGATTAACCTGAATGGTAACTGAGGCAGTGCTCAGTGCCTGGGTGGAGGAAAGCAGAGCTTTCTCCGGGGTCACCAAATGGACCCGTACCGATTGAACCGCTTCGAGGCTGCCGATGGTGCGCTCCAGCTCGCCTTCAATGGCGCGCTGATAATTGATCTTTTGCGAAAACTCGGTCATGCCCAGCATGGATGTCCCGCTGAATAATTCATAGCCGACTGTGCTGGATTTTGGCAATCCTTCACGCGCCATGAGCAGGCGGGTTGTGTAGACCTGGTCACTGGGCACCTGGATCGTGCCGCTGTCTTTGAGTTGATAGGGAATGCTGTTCTCATCCAACTTCTGAACGATCTGAGCGGCGTCTGTTTCACTTAGCCCGGTATAGGCCGAGGAATAGCTGGGAGTGTTCGCCCAGTTAACCAATACCGGCGATAGGATCAATACCGCCAGAATTAATGTTACATAGGTGATCTGCCTTGACAGGCTTTGTTTTTTCCAAAAATCAAGGAATTGTTGTTGTAGAGTTGAAAACATGATTCAGGTCCCAAAAAAAGTTAGACTTGCATTCTCATGACTTCGCGATAGGCTTCCACCAGCTTGTCACGGATGCCGAGCGCCACATTGAAGTTCACATTGTTCTCTTCCATCCCGATCATGACGGCATGCAGGTCAACACTTTCGCCGCGCGCCATTTGTTCAACCAGGGCATCAGACTTTAGTTGAGAATCGTTCAGGGAAGTAAGCATATTCTCAAAGGATTTGGTGATCTCGCTGGTATTCGAACTCGCAGATGACTTCTGCGCGGGATTAATATCCGGGATTGACGGGATCGGGCTGGGAGTAATGGAGGATATCGCCATGATTACCTCCCGATCTCAAGCGCTTTGAGCGCCATGCGTTTCACCGCCTCGATCGAAGCCAGGTTGGCTTCATAGGAACGGGTCGCCGAAAGCATGTTGGTCATCTCAACCACAATGTCCACGTTCGGATATGTGACAAAGCCCTGCGCGTCCGCATCCGGGTGCGTGGGATCATAGACCCGCGGACCTGTCTGTGTATCGGTGGTTATTTCAGCCACCTTGACACCGCCCTGCAGGTTGCTCAACTGATTGCGGCGGGCGGCGACAAGCTTGGGCAGAAAAGCGTTCTTCTCCTCAGGCATGAAAACAGCATCCTGACGCTGATAGGCCCCGCCCGCCTCAGTGCGCGTGGTCTGCGCGTTTGCGATATTGTTCGAGATCAGGTCCAGACGCAAGCGCTGGGCTGTCAACCCGGATGAACCAATACGGAGTGCTTCCCAAAAACTCATAATATGCTCCTTGTCGCCTAGATAGTATCAAATTCGGCGGCATAAAGGAGTAAAGGCTGTGTGAAGTTAAAATAAATTTTATGTTAAAAAAACAAAGCGCCATTTCCCTTACGGGAAGGCACTTGTGCTTTATTTTGCAAGATCAGGCATTTTGTCAAAGCCGTTCGACATTCTCCTGAAAACTTATTTATGTTTTCTACTGAGCGGAAGCATGAGACGCTCCGCTCAGCATGACCAACGAATGTTAAGCCAGGATGTTCCCAAAAGAAGTGAAAGCGGGAACAGAACTGACTGTACTGTTGCGGGCAGCAATGCTCTGTTCAGTTGCAGCCCAAGCGCCACGAAGTTCAGCCAGAATGTGAGAGGCCGATGCGTAATCGCCTTTGCGGATGCAATCCATGCACCATTGGTATAGACTGTACAATCCATTGGATACTTCCGGATAGTCCAGATCAAGGCAGTCGCGCAGGGCACTGATCGTTGTAATGGCTTTATTGAAATCCTTGCGTTCGCAGGAGCGGATCGCCAGGTCGTACGCCATGATCACCAGATGAAGCGGACTGGCGCTGATCACTTCTTGCTGTTTGTATGAATTGGTATAAGCTGCTTGATACATGGTTTCTGATCCTCGTATTTTTTTCTTGCGTTTTGTTCTATGCAATTATTTTCGGCTGACTTTTCTCAATCTTGAATATTGCAACGTTAATTCAACATAAATTTTTTAGCCGGGATTTTTATTGGGACTGGAGTCGAGAAGCTCCGTACGATTTAAAAACAAAGGTAACGCAATACCTTCCTGCAGCCTGAAAGAGTGGTGAAGGGCAAGATGTTATTACGAATTAATTCAAAGACCTAGGCAGTCAGCTGCAATATATCGCCGGCATTCAATTTGGAGAATTCACTGGCCGGAATGGTCCTCAAGACTTTTTTGTTTTCGCGATCGACTACGAACACGGTCAGTTCATTCGTATCATCATTGACGCGGAAATGGACCGAAACATTGGAAGAACTGATCGATGTTGACTGTTCAGACTCATTTTCCAGCTGCTTTGGTGACACATCATGATCGGCAGAAGATTCCAGCGGAGCCTTGACCGGGGCTTTCGCCTGCGTCTTGACCTGCGCTTTGGGAAGCGTGCCAGACACGGCGGTTAAACTTACATTACTGATTGGGCTGATCGAATTTTCACTCATCACACACACTCCTTGCATCCTTGCATGGAACTACTACATATCGTTCCTTGGCGGGCAAACCTCATGCTTGCCGGCGCTTTATTTTATAGAAGCAACGCCTTATCCAGAGCTATCTGTTGTTGTGCCTGTAAACATACCAAGCCATTCTGCTGTTCTACCATAATCCGCGATCTGGGTCTGGAAACCCAGGTACTGGTTGTACAAAGTCTGTTTGCGGACCGTTAAATTTTCGTTGTACTTTGCAATCCGTTTGTCATAATTCTTACGCTGATCATCAATCGAGGTCAATGTATTGGCCAGTGAACCGCTGGAGCCCGCGAAACGAGAGACCAAAGTGTTGAGATCACCCATACCGGTATCTAATAACGCGGTTACATCAGACTTATGATTCTTGAGCGCGTCACTGAATTTGGTGCTGTCAAGAGTCAGTTTCATATCCTTATCGAAGGTGATGCCGATCTCAGATAAATTCTTAAAACTGCCGCTGTTGGTGATGTTGCGGTTTAATCGGTTGAGCATGTCAAATCTCAAACTACTGAAGCCAAGATCTCCGCTGAGCGGACCGCGCGTATAAGCGGTCTTGCCGTCAGCAGTTGTTGTTGGAGTGGACGTGAGTTTATCCTTTAGGTGAGTCAAGGCCGCGTTAAATTTATCCACCATCGACTTCATCAAACCAGCGGCTTTGTCAGATGTGGCGGAAATACTTAACCGCGCGCTCTTGCCCTCCGCATCTGATGACAGGGTAATGGTTGTTCCATCGATGACATCAGTTAGGCTACTGTTGGTCGCACGTGAAACGCTCATGCCATTGACAGTGAACAGGGCATTTTGGGCGGACTGCAGATCTGCGCCAAAGCCAAGTCCGGCGCCGTCGGTATAGAGCATGGTGTGGTTTTCACCGCTTTTCGAACCGGTCAAAACCAGTTTATTGGCCACGATCGAAGCTTTGAAATCACGTCCTTCAGGCTGGCTGGCGGCGTTAATGGCAGTCGTGATGGTGCGTAAAGTATCTGACGAGTTGATCGTGATCGAAGTACCAGCGGCGGTATAAGTTAGCGCTGTGCTGGCGGTTGTTCCTAAAGCGTTTAATGTCAGGTTCAGACCACGACCAGTATCATAACTGCCGGTAGACATGTTTTGCCAGTCACTGGTGTAGTTCGTGCCAGACTGGTTGCGGATCGAGACCGCTTTCCCATCCGCATCAACCAAACGGAATTGACGAACTCCGTTTGAATCGCGAGATTCTACGGTATAGCTGCCTGTACCCAACTCACGCTGGCCGCTGGCCGATGAAGTGTTGATCAAACCCGTGACTGAGTCATTCGCAGTAAAACCAACCGCACTTGTGCCAGTGCCTCCCAGCCAAAAGGTACCGCTCTTCCCCAAAGCGACATCCGGGCTGAACGCCGCAGCTGTGGATTTGGATTGGGCTTTTGCCAATTGAGTAACCGCGACATCGTAATCTGCGGCTGCGGCACTCTCAGATGAAGTGGCGCTAAGGACTGTTGTACCAGCCGTGCCAGGTGTAATGGAAACTTTGCTGACCGTGGTCAGTCCATAGGTTGCCTGAGTACTGATGAGCGCATGGATCGCAGATTGCAGCGCATCAAAATTTGTCTTTATATCCTTATAGACCCCACGGCGCACATCGATCTGGTCTTTCTGAGTCTGCACCCTGTTGAGCGGAGCACTCTCAGATTCAATAATCGTCTTGATCGCCGTCTGGAAGGAAGGCGCCAAGCTCTTTATTGAACTATCAATGGATGAGATCGTGTTAGCCATGTTTCACCTTGTTATCCTGCAAATTTATATGTTCTGAGAGCCATATCGGGGAGGCACCCAAGGCGCCTCCCCGAAACATACTTATCTGCGTGTTCGAGCCATTACCTCTTATCGGAAGAGGGCCAGCAGGCTTTGCGGGGCCGCATTCGCCTGAGCTAACATGGCTGTGGCCGTTTGCTGCAAGATCGTGTACTTGCTGGCATTGACCTGTTCTTCCGCCATGTTGGCGTTCATAATGCGGTTGTAAGCGCCTTCAACATTGACCTGAGCTGTGGAGATCGCTTCTTCCTTGAAGCTCAAGCGAGCCATCAATGAGCCGAGACCGGAAAGGGCGCTGGTCACTTTGTCGAGAGCATAGTTGGCTGTGGTCATGTACGCGCCAGCTTTGATGGTAGTGGAGACGTCCACTGAGAAATTGTTAGCCTGTTGGTACGTGAAGCGTTCTGTTTCACCAGCCGCCATGTTTGCAAAAGCGCCCATGGTGATGCTGACGCCGCGACCAGTTTGGAACGTGCCAGCCGCTGCTTTGTAGGAATACAAGCCAGAGATGGAACCCGCAGCATTGCGAGCGATTTGAGTAGCCGAGCCAGCAGCATCGTTCAACTCAAACTTGGCTTCGTTTTTCGCGATGTATTCAAAGTTCATGGATTGACCAGCTACCAAACCTGAGGGGTCAGTACCAAAGGTCAATGAAACACCGAGCGCTGCGGCAGCGCCGTTCACGAGGTTACCACCGGAGATATTGGCAGCTGTAACTGTCATGGAACCAGTTGTATTCCAGCTTGAGTCATCCAGATTGGTAACAATATAGCTTGTGGAAGTGGTGGATGTGGCAGCGGTGATCTTGACGTTGTAGCGTCCAGATGTGAGTTCCGCAGCGGCACCGACACTTGTGCCCAAGGCGTTGACGCCAGAGAGCAGGCTGCTCGTTGTATCCAATGTGGCTTTGCCTTGCGTGGTCGAAACAGCCTTGTCCAGGATCTCAAAGGAATAGTCACCGGTAGTCAATTCGGACATGCTGCCCAGTTGGCTGGATGTCGTTCCACCGCTAAATGAGTCGCTTACGTCTACAAAGGTAGCTGTATCAGCTGAGACGACATCAGAAAGATTTAAGGTAGTCGGGTCAAGTTTGTTCGGGAGAGACCAGGTTGTGGTTTCGCCTTCATCCACACCAGTTTGGAAAACTTTGTTACCGCTGGTGTTATCGAGCAGTTTGACGCCGTTCCACTTGGTCTGATCGACCAGGTCCTGGATCTGCTGGGCATAAGCGGAGAGCTGATCCTGGATCGCGGCGCGTTCTGAAGTGCCGAGGGTATCGGAAGCAGCTTGTTCAGCCTTGCTGCGCATCGACACGATGATGTCTGTCATCTTGCTCAAGCCGCCTTCGGCGACGGAGAGCATGTTCTTGGCATCGCTGATATTGTCGAGGGAGACCTTCAGGCCTTCCGAGCGGGCGAGCATTTTGGTGGCGATGGTCAGACCAGCGGGGTCATCCTGGGCGCTGTTGATGCGCTTGCCGGTGGAAAGGCGGGTCTGGTGCAATGCCAATTTCGCATTGATATTTTGAAGAGAATTAAGGGCGTTAAGAGCGCCGATATTACTTGCAATTCGAGTTACATCTACGTTAGCCATGTCAAACCTCCATGTTTGAATGATAGTTTAAGGGGATCCTTCCCCTTATTGAATTTGATCCAATTACGATTGAGTTCCTGAGAACTTTCTTGCGGACATTTTTGTTCGAGGAAAATATTGGGTTGCTTTTTCGATATTTGACCTCCAGCGGACTTGATTTGGATATTCAGTTTTTATTCTTACATATAGTTTCGGCAGGAGCCCCTTTTACTTGAGCCAACTGGGGATGAATCGGCATAAAAATCACATTAATTGCATAATTGAAAGAAGTGTGTTTTTTTGCCTGAAGGGCGTACATTTTCGACAAAACAATCAGAAAACAGCCTTCCATCCAGCCATCTGAGGGTTTATTTTTTATGCTTGTGTGTTTTAGCGCCGTAAGGCAGGCGTGCAACCTGTTTGAGTAATGCCTTCACTCTTTCATCCTGCGGGGCCAGTGCTTGAGCCTGCGCCAATCGTTGACGCGCAGCGACCTGATCTCCCTTTTGCACCAGTACCTGGACAAGTTCAAGAAGTACATTTAAATTTCCCGGCTCACACCTCACGCCCGCCTCCCATAAAAGTACAGCTTTTTCGAAATCTTTCTTTTCCAGCAGATGATCCGCCATTTTCTTAATCAGGAAGACCCCCATCCGGTCGGGCAATTCTCCACCCAGAGTACCGGCAAGCTGCACTACTGGAAGACCTATCTTAAGCGCTTCTTCCCAACGCTCCTGTCCGATCATCGCTTCCGTCATAAATCCAAGGAATGTTAAATCGTGAGGCGCCATCTCCAATAACAAGCGGCAGGTCTTCTCCGCCATTGCAAAATTCTTTATCCGTAAGAAGTAAAAAGTCATGCCGAACAGGCTGGTATAGCTGTTGGGGGCGATCTGCCAGGCTTGTCCCAGAACCTGCCAGGCATTTGATGGATCATTTAAATTTAAATAACAAACTGCCAGATCTATATAAAGGGTAAGCCTTTGAGGAAGTATTTGAATCTTCTTTTGGATCCATATTTTAATTTCCTCCTGATCGCCCCGTTCTTCTATCGCTTTAAACTGAGCTTCAATATCCAAAAAATTGGCGATCTCAACCCTGAACATCACGTCATGCGGGGGGGAAAACTCTAAAGGAGATGGACGTCGAGCACAAGCCATGGCGGCCATTTTTTCCAGTAAGCTTGCTGATACTGGCAATTCCATTTGGATATCGCGGTTAATCTCAGACTCATTAATAAGTGTCGCGAGGTTTTTTAGAATGGTTGTATCCTGGAAAGTTGCCAGATGATTTATTACATCAAAACGAGTTCGCGGCCAGGTACCGCCAGTGTCGCCCCGCCTGCGGCGAAATTTCAGTTCAATCTCATTTTCAGATCGGCAAAAATAATGGTTCAGCTGAATTTTTTCAATATGGTTTGGAAAATCCTGGTTATCAACCCGTAGAAAGCCCTCATTTACACACCAGAAATTATCTTTATAGGTAAAGTCGTGCGGCGAATATGGCATCCAGGTCCGGTCTGGTCGGATAATACATTTAGTCAAGGTATTTCCATGAAAAGTTTCATGGGTTCGTAGTGTGTAACCAGATATCTGGCCGGCAGCGGGACGTTCACGGTGACCACTGGACCCAAAAAAAAGGGAACTGACGGCCAGCCCGCCATACTGTTCATATTCTCTCAGCAGCTCTTTCAAATCCAAGCAGTTTTTCGGAACCAGAAATTCATCCGTATCGATGAAGCCCATCCAGCGGGTATACATTCCAAAGGTCTGCAGGCAGTGATCGTAGGCATATAACTGCACTCCCCTGCCAGGTATATCCATCACCACGACCCACTCACGTTCAATATATTCCTTGAGCGTCTCACGCAAACTAACCTGACTTTCATTATCATAGATGTAAAAACGATCGACTCCCATAAGAATATGGTAATCCAGCCATTCCGACAGGTAATCATTCTCATCTTTGCAGATCAGGCATAAACTTAGATAATCCATTTTTAAACCTTGATTTCGCTTATTTAATTAATGATCGATAACATTTGCCTGCCTGGACAGGTTCATTACAATCTCGTTCCGCGGAGCAAGTTCCTGGGCACGGGTCAGGTACTTGAGAGTGCCTGACCTATCGCCGGCAAGCAGCATGGCTTGAATAAGTTCAAGCAACGCGTTCAGGTCATCAGGCTGGCATTTCACCCCGCTTTCCCAGAGGCTTACGGCTCCTTGATAATCCTTCTTTTCCAAAAGATAATCTGCCATTTTCTTGACCAGAAACACACCCATCCGATCCGGCAATTCCCCCACTTGTGCAGAAAGTTCCACAACCGGCGTGCCGATCCGAATGGCTTCCTCAAATCGTTCCTGCCCAAGCAGGCTGTGTGTCAGCATTCCCAATGCAACCATATCGTGAGGCGCTAATTCCAACAAAAGACGGCAGGTGCTCTCGGCCATAGTAAAATTTTTTACTCTGAGAAAATAAAAAGCCATGCCGCCTAAAATAACATAATTATTTGGGGAGATTTGCCATGCCCGGCTTAACATCTGCCAGGCAGCAGCAGGCTCGCCTAGATCAAGCAGGCAACTTGACAGATCGGAATAAAGAATAATGATCTGCGGTACCATTTGCAGACGAAGCATCATGAGGCGTTTTGCCTCATGCAAATCCTTTTTGTCGAGGGCTGTTTGAATTTGATCCCTTAGAACCGCCATATTGGAGAATTCGGCCCGAAAATTCTCTGCTGTAACCGGCAGCGCTATTTCCAGCTCGGATGCATAACGGAATCGAGTCAGTGCAGACATATTTTCGAGCAGGCGAGCGCGCCTGGGGTCAGTTAAAAGAACAGAAGAGTCGAGATTTGCTTTCTGAAAGTGCTGATCTAATTTTTGGAGGATGCTAAGTTCTTCGTAAGTGGCTAGAAAATTTATCACATCAAACCGTCTGCGCGGCCAGGCGGCGTTCATTGCCCCGCGCCCGCGCCGTACTTTTAGATCAATTTCATCTTCAGAGCGGCAATAATAGTGATTAAGTTGAATCTTTTCTGTCTTGATCGGAAAACGCTGTCCATCAACACGCAGAAAACCTTCATTCACACAATATGCGTCTTTCTTATAAATAAAATCATGCGGGGAATTCGGCATCAATGTTTGCGCCGGCTGGACAATGCTTTTTACGAACTCATATTCTTTGAAGGCCTCATGAACACAGCTTGTATAAGAAGCGATCTGCCCGGCGGCAGGGCGGGATTGATTCCCATTGGACCCAAAAAATACAGAGCTTACTGCCAACCCGCCAAATCCCTCATACTCCTTGAGCAATTCCTTCAGGTCGAATGTGGTTTTTGGTACGAGAAATTCATCCGTGTCGATGAATCCCATCCAAAAAGTATTCCCCCCAAAATTCTGCAGGCAATGATCGTAGGCGGACAACTGCATCGCTCTTCCAGTAATGTCCACCACTACGACCCAACTGCGATCGATATAATCCTTAAGACTCTCACGCAGGCTCACCCGGCTTTCGTTATCATAAATATAAAAACGATCAACACCCATCAGAATGTGATAATCCAGCCATTCTGGCAGGTAATCGTTCTCATCCTTGCAGATCAGACATAAACTTAGATAGTCCATACAGCACCACAGATTAAATAAACGAGCTTCCCAGACAAAGACACGCTTCAGTTAATTCCCAAACAAATCTCGAGTAGACAATGTAATTACACATGTCAATATCCACCGTATCTTATCAGAGACGAAAGATAACAATCGTAAAACACAAGTAAAAAATAATAGGCGTTATCTTTACGATCTTTTTATTACATATGAATGCATTGGTTGTTATGATGTGCCAGCATATCGAATTTGCAGAGAGCGCATTATGAGCAAAAGAAGCTTAAAGTTAAAGCATGACAAAAAAACACCCCTTCGAATACAGAACACAGTCGGTCACCGATCCGCGCCTCAAATCAAACCGCGCCTGGTACAAGGGGGGTACGCGGCCATAAAAGAGTGCCGCATCGGTATGATGATGTATAACGTCAATGACCTGATCGGCGGACGGGGACTGGATCTATACGGAGAAGCAAAATGGTCTGATGTTGAATTATTAGGGCAGGTACTGCATGCCGGTGATGTAGTAGTGGATGCAGGCGCCAATATCGGCAATCACACCGTGTTTTACGCAAAAAAAGTATCGCCAGGCGGAATAGTTTATGCATTGGAGCCTCAAAGGTTTACCTTTGAGATTTTATGTGCAAATCTGGCGCTAAACGGTTTAGTGAACGTGATTCCCATGCAGGTGGGAGCTGGTGAAACAAATGGAAATCTTTCAGTCCCATTGCTCAATCCAACTGTAGTTCAAAACTTTGGAGCTGTCAGTCTAGAGAATCACTCAAGCGGCGATATTATAAAAATAATAACATTGGACTCTTTGGAATTAAAGCGCTGCAATTTAATAAAGATCGATGTTGAGGGTATGGAGTTAAAAGTGTTACAGGGGGCAGAAAATACGATCAAAACTCACAGGCCTTTCCTTTTTGTCGAGAACAACAACATAAAAGGATCACCTGAAACTGTCCAAAAACTATACGATTTGGGTTACAACTGTTGGTGGAAAATAGCACACCATTACAATCAGAATAACCACTTTCACAACCCAGATAATATATGGGCTAATCTTGTTCCAGATTCCAATATGGTCTGTGTGCCGCAAGAAAATAGTATAAAAGTTAATGGACTTGAACCCGTTGTAAAATCCGGCGATACCTGGGTTGAAGCGCTAAGGCGCCAGGGCTTGATCGCCTGATCTTTTTAACTTTCCATCCCTCTCCACAAAAGCAGCACAAGCTCAACACAGTGAACTTTTCGATCCATTTTATCCGGGCTTTGGGGCGTTCGCGATACCTGAACTGATTTTATGTCATTGTGTGCCATTACGACTTAAGTAGCCCAGCCTGTTTACTACCTGTACCCAGGTGTCAGAGACACTGACCACAGGCTCAAAACCATTAACATTTAGTGCAGATTCTTTTGGAACACAAATCATATTCGCCTCAGGAACAATATTTTCCCAGACATTTTCTGCATTATGAAAGAAATTATTTGGATTGTAATAGGGAGCAATATGCCACCAACAATTGTAGCCAAGATCAAACAAGGCTTGCACCAACTCCGGGTCGCCATTACGATCATTATTTTCAACAAACAGCAACGGGCGGCAATCCCTGATGGTTTTCTCAGCTCCTTTTAAAACCTTGAGCTCCATTCCTTCCACATCGATCTTGATCAAGTTACAGCGTTTTAATCCCAGTGTGTCCAGCGGCTGCACTTTTACAAAATCTCCAGCAGCGTGGCCTTCAATTTTTAGAGCCGCAAAATTTTGTGCTATAGCAGGATTTAATACTGGTACTACTATTTCGCCAGACAGGTCGCTCGCGCCGTTCTGCAGAGGAACAACATTAAGAAGACCATTCAAGGCAAGGTTGGCGCACAGGAATTCAAAAGTGATCCGCTGCGGCTCAAAGGCATAAACCAACCCGCCTGGGGAAACTTTTTGGGAAAAGAAAACCGTATGCGTACCGATATTCGCGCCAACATCTACGACCACATCACCGCTTTTTAATATTTGTCCCAAACAATCAAGTTCCGCCTCGCACCATTCACCGTAAATATCCATCCCGCGCCCTACAAACAAGTCATTTAAGTTGTACATGAAAAGCCCATGGCGGCATTGCTTTATTGCAACATAATTATTTACCAACAGTCGTGAGTGGAGTGTTTTTTGTGGCTGGATGATTGGTTTTATGTTGTGTTTGAAATTACGTTTGCTCATCGGTTTCTCTTTGATTTCAATCTGATCATTCAGGACATTACTTCGCAGTATAACAACGTATGAATAATTAATTGATAAAAATGATGTAAAAAGGAGACGCTTCTCATGAAATTTATGCCGCGTTTATGCTTTTCCGAAATACTGACATGAATTATCGGTTTGTCGAATCTTTATTGATATAATCCTTTTTCAAGAAGGAGTCAGCCCATGTTAAACAACCTGTCAAACAGTCAGAAAAATGCGCTTCAAATTATTTTTGTGTTTGCATTATTGGCAGGCGCTTTTATCCTGTTGAACTATTTGGGCGCAACAAAGACCAGCAAGACCAGCAGCATGGTTCGATTTGAAGTCGAAGCGTCCGGCGGTTTTGCGCTGATCACCTTGAAGAGCGGGGATGAATATATTTTCAAATCGACCACCGTGACAGCGCCCTGGTCGAAAAGCATAAAGATCAAAAGCGGCGTGACAGTCTATCTCACGGCGTCAAACCCGACCGCGACCGGGGAAATCACCTGCAATATTATCCTGGACGGGACTCCCTGGAAAACAGAATCGATCAGCACGCCCAAGGACGGAGTGGCTTGTGCCGGGATCGTTCCATTTTTTTTTTTGGGCGCGGGGGGGCCCTTTTTTTTTTCCCCTGGTGTTTTCCCGGGGTTCCCTTTTGTTTTCTCTCCCCTGAAGCCTTAATCCATACTGAACCTGATAAATTCCGCGCTCATTCCTGGCGTTATTTTGGAATATTAAGAGACCTTTCCTGCCGACGAACCATGTCAGCAGAAAAGGTCTCTTTTTTATTTTCAGTTAAGCGGTCTACTTCTTCAAGATATCCACTTTCGGGGTCTGAAGTTGGGGCGTCTTTAAACTGGATTGAACGCCTTCGTGCAGGGCAAGGTGGATCGTCAATGGACCGATGGTAGTAACCAGCGGCACGATCAAGCGCGGAAACTCAAGCGTGGATATGGTTGCGCCCTTGCCGATGATCAGGGAAGGCGTGGAAATATTCGATTCATAGCCCGCCGCAGCCAGTTTCATGCTGGCCTGCCCGGTAATGACATTGCCAAGTTCCGCGATCCCGCTCTGGGCGAGGCGGTCCAAAGAGTCGAATTTACTACCCATCAAGACCGAAGCCAGTCCCACGGCCACGTCTTTTGACATGCTATAAAAAACGGTACCATCTACAGCGCCGATCAGCGAAATGATCACGGTCACATCATCCGTTTGATATGATCCAGCGTCAAGGCGCAGGTCCCCGCGCTGAACGGATTGATGCGTCTCAAAGCTCAAGATATCATGGGCTGCATCAACAAAGGGATTTAAAAATTTAACATTCATGATTTTCTCCAGTTCACCGTACTGACGAATGACATCAGGAACCCTTTTGGGAATTTGGGTCGTTGATCAGTGATATTAATGCGTCCGGGATGGCCGGCTCGCCCGGGTTCTTCTCCCTTAATGCGATGTGAACCGTTAATGTGCCGTATTGAGTGACCAAAGGCACCACAATACGCGGGAAGCCTAGCGTGGAGATCTCGATGCCATTCCCATTCACAACCGTTGGGGTGGAAATATTCGACACATACCCGGCCTCTGAAAATCTGATCGTCGCACGTCCGCTGATCACGTTTCCCAGTTCGGCTACACCGCTCTGTGCAAGAGAGGAAAGTTCAGTGATCTCCTGCCCCAGCATCTTTGAAACCAGGTTCAGACAGGTGGGAGTGTGCATCCCGTACATCACAACACCATAGACATCCCCCACCAGATTGATCAACACGGTAATATCATCGGAAGTGAGCGAGGATTTTTGCAGAGAGATCTCTCCGCGGGAAACATTCGCTTCCACTTCCGCCTTCAACACATCCACCGCAGCTTGAATAAACGGGTTTAACAGTTTTGCATCCACTTATTTTCTACCTCCAGGAGTCAGCATAAAGCCTGACCGAATTTCAACCAAGATTGATTAATTCCTTTGCCTTGGTTAATTGCTCAGCTACTTGCTCAACGTGATGGAACAGATCTTCCCAGGTCATGCCCAGGCGCTTCAGGGCGCTTTCCTCAAGGGGGTAGCGCAGCCCATCGACCCCGATTCCAACTCCCAGGATCATCATGGACACATCCGCAACGTGTATGGTGGCCGCCAGAAGTTGATGGTTCTGCGCCATTTGTGGTTCGTGATGATGGGCGATCGCTGTCACCAGGCTTTCGGGAAGCTGCCAGCGGCGGGCGATCTCCGCTCCCAGCATGGCATGATCAACTCCAAAGTTATCACGTTCCATTTCCAAAAAGGAATGCTGCCCCCATTCTATTCGATTAACATCGGTCTCGCGCAAAAGTTTTTCAAACACCAGCTTGCCGACATCACATAGCAGACCGGCAAAATACGCCTCATCATCGATCTTCAGCCGGAATCGTTTCGAGATCAGCTTCGCGCCGATGGCAGTGCCAAGCGCATGACGCCAGAGTTCGCCGCCCGGCAGGATATACCCGGGCAGGGGTTTGTTCAGGTGGTCGGACAGGGAATAGTTCATAATCAATTCCTGCACGATATCCAGTCCCAGAACAACGATGGCCTGCTGCACGGTCGCGATGCGGCTTTCCATTCCATAAAACGCGGAATTGGCCCAGCGCAGCACATGCGTGGTTAGAACCTGATCCGTCCCAATGACACTTGCCAGATTGGCAGCGCTTGAGTCCGGCGAGCGGATAAGCGCAAGCGCCTTCAGGGCCGCCTGGGGCATGGGAGGCAGCTTGCCAGCCTCTGCAATAAGCTGATCAACTGAATATTTCATCATTCATCCATCATAGTTTCTTATAGAAAGAAATGCCAAAATTTTGCAGGCCGAATTTCGCGGCTCCTGAGAGGATCTCCGTGCCGCCCACGAACAAGACACCACCGGGACGCAGCGCCGCGCTGAATTTTGCATAAAGAACATCTTTTGTTTCGGTCGTAAAATAAATGACAACATTCCGGCAAACGATCAGATCAAAACCAGCGTCAAAGCGGTCCGTGATTAAATTCTGTTCCTGAAAGCGGATGTTCTTTTGTAAACTTTCGCTGGCATGATACGGAGCGGCGGCGCTGATGTATTTCTTGCGCTGGGCCGGGGTCAGATTGCGGATGTCCTCTTGTGTGTACGGTCCGCGCGCCCTGGCTTTGACCAGCGCACCGCGATCAAGGTCCGTAGCCAGGATCGAATATTTTTGATTTGGAAATGCCTCTTCCATCAGGATCGCCAGAGTGTAGGGTTCTGTCCCGATCGAGCAGCCGGCACTCCATATTTTCAATTCCCTGGAGAGAGGGTTTTCCCTGGCGTTTTTAATCAGATGAGGAATAATGTCCTGACGCACCAGGTCCCAGCGGGCGGGGTCGCGGAAAAATTCAGTAACATTGATCGTCAGATAATTTCGAAAACGTTCAAGCTCAGTTGTGTCAGTTGTCAGTAACTGAAAATAATCCTTCCAGGTATCCGCATGAACGCGCACCAGCCATGAATCCAGGCGACGTTTCATCTGCTCGTCTTTATAATGATCGAGATCTATATTAAACGAGCGTTTGATCGAAGCTTTGACCTGAGTATAATCACTTGCATCCATATTTTTTAATCCTGCTTAGTATAAAAGTTAATTAATGACCATGTCTCGGATCGCAGCCTCAATGGCTTTGGCGATCTGCGGACGCGGCAAAATTTCACTGGCCGCGCCAGCCTCGACCACACTGCGCGGCATCCCCCAAACCACACAAGTGCTCTCATGTTCGGCAATGACATGTCCGCCGGCGCTATGCAGAATTTTCGCGCCAAGAGTGCCGTCACTGCCCATTCCCGTCAGGATCACAGCGACCACATTCTTTCCGAAGCGCTGGATGACAGAGTTTAATGTCACATCCACGGAAGGACGTACCCCGTGCACAGTTGGTTTTTGATTCAACACGACCTGTTCGTTGTCATCCAGGATCATGTGAAAACCGCCGGGCGCGAGCAATATCTGCCCGACCATAAGTTGATCGCCCGGCTCGGCTTCCTTGACCTTGAGCGGGGAAATCGAATTAAGACGTTCAGCCAGCGAGCGTGTAAATCCGCTTGGCATATGCTGTACAATCATAACTGGTGAAGATAAATTTGCGGGTAAAGCGGGGATAATTTCATTTAAAGCACCCGGTCCGCCTGTGGATGACCCGATCAGGATCACGGGTGTGTTCTTGCGATAAGGGCGTACAGGCTTTTCTGGTTTACTGGATTTGGGTGAATCTGAAGGTAGTTTTCGTGATGCGATCGCGGTCGTTGATTTGACCTTCGCTTTGGCAGCCTGCTTTATTTTGACGGCAATATCGCCCATCTCAGAGCGAATATCGAGACGGTTGTCCGGCTTGGCAATGAAATCGACTGCGCCAAGCATAAGCGCCTGGATCGTTTCAGCAGCACCTTCCTTGGTTAAACTACTGAACATGATGACCGGGCGCGGAAAATTCTTCATGATCTCGCGCAGAGTCGACAATCCGTCCAGATGCGGCATTTCCACATCCAGTGTGATCACATCCGGCTTCATTTGCGGAATGAGCAGGAGAGCTTCCTTGCCATTACTTGCCGTGCCGACAACCTGTAGATCAGGATCCGCGTTGAGCTGCTGGGTAATGGCAAAGCGCATAAACGCGGAATCATCCACCACCATCACCCGCACCGGGTTTGGCGATTTTGTAATTTCCTGAGACACTACCTTGTCTGCCATAATTTGATTATGCCAGAAGTTTTGTAATTGCTTTCATCACACGTTCATGTTCGAAGGGTTTTACAATGAAATCGCGCGCGCCTGATTTGACGGCTTCCAGCACAACCGATTCCTGACCCAGCGCAGTCAGCATGATCACACGCGCCTTGGCATCAAAACCGATAATTTCTTTAAGCGCCGCCAACCCGTCCATTTCCGGCATGGTCACATCCATCAAGACAACATCCGGACGGGTCTCTTTATAAGTGTTCACGGCGACCAGACCGTTCTCAGCCTGCAAGACTTCATAACCGTCTGATACGAGCATCTTGGTCAACCGTACTCGCAGAAATTCAGCATCATCCACAACCAAAATCTTTGCCATAATTTACTCCTCTTGGGGTTCTAGATATCTCGTTCTTTTTCGCCGATGACCCTGACAGTCACGCGGCTATCGGCAACATAAACATGAACAGTGCGCCCGGTATGTCCGCCCACTTCCTCAGCAGTGATCTTTAAATTCAAGCGTTGTAAAGTCTTACGGGCAGTTTCCATGTTGCGTGTCCCGATATCAAAAGCATTTGCCATCCCTGGCGCGATTAACATATTGGCTCCTCCAACGATACGAATGATCAGCCTGTTCTTGTTCGCGCCTTCCTTAACCACAGCCTCAAGCAATCCTACAATTCCAGTGTCAACATATTTTTGAGAGACGGGATCATTCGATGAGACTCCATTCGCCGCCCCAGGAAGTACGGCATGAAGTAGTCCGGAAACCCGCGTACTCGGATCAACCATTGAAATTCCCAGGCATGAGCCCAGTCCATAGGCTACCAGCACATCATCCGGGTTCCGGCTGATGGCGCGTTCACCTAATCCCAGGCTTATCGGATCTTTCTTCATATTTAAGAATTCTTCTTAAGCAAATTTTGGAGCGCGTTCATGTCCGGGATGACCCAGAAATTCGCCTCAACACTGCGGACACCATCCATAAAATTGGCCTGCATCAACAAGATCTGGTCGCTGATGCCGCCGGATGTCGCGACAACGATATCGAGGATCGCCCCAACCATATCAACCATCACAGCCGGGGGGGTGGGTTTGATGCTGGCTCCCACCAGCTTCGCAAGGGAATTCAGGAAGAATGTACCGCACATGTTCCCCAATTCACCGAGCGCGGACCTTTCGATCGAGCCTAGATGCTGCGTGGTTCCCTGGGGAATATCCATTAATAGGTCCACCAATTCCATGGCTTTTTGATAAGGCATGATCATCATGATCTGCCCAACCATATCGCCTTCAAAGCGCAAATAGATGCCGACCGCATCGTCTTCCGGCCCGCCGACAAGTTCCGGTATTGTCAACAAGGGCACAAGCCGCAGTGCCGGGTTACTGACCTCGATCTTACGACCGATCATGCCCGAAAATCCGTGCGCCGCATTCTTAATGCCTTCACTGGCGATGGTTTTCAGTATTTCCAACAAGTCCTGATCAAACGGGGCGATATCGTTCATAGTCGAGCACCTTTCCTTTTTAAATTCCAGCCAGCTTGAATAAACCAAAAACATCAACGATCAAAGCGACCTGGCCCTCGCTAAGAATGGCCGCGCTTGAGATTCCAGGAATGTCGCCAATGAATCCGCCCAGGGGTTTCACAACAACGTCCTCTTCCCCGACCAGAGAGTCGACGATCAAGCCAACCCGTTGTTTGCCCGATTGCACGACCACGGCAAAAATATTCCTGCCCTGGTCGTCACCCTGTTGGGAGTGGAAAATATCCGAAAGGTTGATCAGGGAGAGCACACTCTGCCGCAACACTGTGACGGGTTTTTGGGATATATATTTTATTTCACGTTGCTCAAGGCGCAGGGTTTCCGTGATCATCACCAGGGGAATCGCAAATGTGGCATCAGCGACCTTGACCAGCAAAGCGGGCACAATGGCAAGTGTGAGCGGCAGAACGATCTTGAACTGCGTACCACGGCCGATCTGGGTCTCCACTTGAATGGAACCATTTACGCGCTGAATATTCGTGCTGACAATATCAAGACCGACGCCGCGTCCGGAAATATCAGTGACTTTTTGGGCGGTCGAAAGACCCGCCATAAACATCAGGTCAATGGACTGGTCCTCGGTTAAAGCGGCCGCTTCCTCGGCAGTGATCAGGCCTTTTTGCACGGCGCTCTTGCGGAGCTTTTCTCCATCAATGCCGCCGCCGTCATCTTCAACGGTCAGGATGATGCGCCCCTGTTCGTGGCGGGCGGTCAAGGTGATTGTGCCCCGCTCCGGTTTTCCGGCAGCGCGGCGCTCTTCTGGAGATTCGATACCGTGGTCAACAGAGTTACGGACAAGGTGGATCAACGGGTCGTTGATCTCTTCGATCATCGAACGATCCATTTCAGTCTCTTCGCCGTGGATGACCACATCAATGGGCTTGCCGATCTTCTGCGACATATCGCGCACCATGCGCGGGAACTTTCCGAAGGAACTCGAGATCGGCAGCATGCGGATGTGCATGACCTCTTCCTGAAGCTGGTCGGTGATGCGCCCCAAATGCGTGATCGTCTCAGCGATCTGATCGTCATTGCTGTTATTGCGCGCAACACGGCTGTGGATTTTCTTTAAATGGTTCCGATCGGTGATCAATTCGCCGACCAGGTTCATCAGGTTATCCAGACGCTCCACGTTCGCGCGAATGGTCATATCAGCGCTGCGCCTGCCAAAGGGCGTGGAAGCGCGCCTATCATTCGATGAAACGGCGGGCACAGCAGCGGTCGGGGTCTTAACAGGCAGGGCGGGGGTATTTTCCACTTTCTCTGGAACCTTTGGCGGTTCTGGCTGGTCGGGCAGGGCCTGCTGGGGAGGCTCTATCACAACGGATCCATTCGCGATAACGATCACGCCGTCAATGGAAGCCTCATCCACATCAGAGATCCTGGCCAAGGCAGATCTGACCATTTCAACAGACCAGGATGTATTGACAACAGCTGTAAAGACACTGACAGAGGCGGATGTCTCAATCTGCGCCTGACTTGGCTCCATCGACTGAATGTCCCCCATATCCTGCAGCGCCATCATTAATTGAAAAGCGCGCGCCGCAGAAGAGATGCTGCTCGGATCGATTCTGGCATGGATCTGAAGCGGCCTGCACTCCAAATCCGGCGCGCTGGTAATGAGCGCGTCGATCTTATCTTGAACGTTATGGGGGCTACTCTGCGAATCAGAAATTCCAGCACCGGCAATGATCGCATCGATCTGGGTTTCGATCTTTTGCCTTGCAAGAACATTCTCCTCCAACAAAGCATCTGAAATGGTATTTTCTTGAGCTTTCTGCAGGTTTTCGTTTTTTACGTTTTCTATAAAATCTTTAAGCGCCGTCACCATTTCATCAATATTCACATCGCAAGTTTGCGATGTGACCACTTCATCCCGAAGCAGGCGCAAATGATCAACAGCTTCCAGACAAAGATCAAATAATTGTTTCGATATCGGGATGCTGTTTTTGCGGACCCCATCCAGTATATTTTCAAGCGTATGGGTGAGATTTGTCATGCGCTTGTGTCCGATCATGCCGGACATACCTTTGATGGTATGGGCGGATCGAAACACAGTTTGAATAAGTTCGGAATCAGGTTCTTCCCGCTCCAGGCGGATCAGAATATCATCCAAAACTTGCAAATGTTCATCCACCTCAGCTAGAAAAACCGGCAACTCTTCTTCACTGATGTCAAAAATGATTTCCATAGACTATTCCGATATCCTCAATTTTCCTGCTGACAAAAGATAGCACACAACCCCGTCTTATGCAGTAAATCATCCGTAAAGAGAAACCAAAAAACGGGTAAATTTATTTATGGCTAAAGTACATATCCACGAACCACCAACACCCCCCTCCAAAAAATGTCATTTTTTATCCCTCCGCATGACCCAGTCTTGTTCCACCACTGTCGATATAAATTGAGCGCATTCCTTAAAATAAAAAACCAAGTGCCCCTTTATATAAGGGCGCACCTGGTTTTATCGTTTTATTCTATTCGAAAGTTCAGGGAGTATCTTCACTTTTTTCCTGTTTTTCATTTTCTTTTTCAGTTTCAGACAACAGCAGTTTTCGCAGCTGTTCAAATGTCTCAGATTCAGTTTCTTTTGCCATCAATTCTTGAATCTTGACTTGATCCTGGACTGCCTGGTAAATTTCCTGTCTTAATATGATGGTTTCGCGCGGAGCGTTAATCCCGATCTTAACCCGGTCGCCCTCGATCGCAAGCACGGTTACAACGATCGTATCCCCAATCAATAGACTCTCATCCACTTTGCGTGATATTACCAGCATGTTCACACACTCCACGTACCAGGATATTCAGGATATTTGGCGCTGGAAGGTGTTTCGCTGGGACGGGAGTTATTGCATGTAATCAAAAAGTGTGAGCGCTGAAATAGCCCGCTGGCTGACCTCTAAAACGGCTTGGAAGGTGGTTTGCTGGTTTGTCAGCAGGGCGATCCCTTCCGCCATATTGGTGTCTTCTTTTTGAGAAAGCAAATTTTTGGTTTCGATCTTGACCGTTTCCAGGAAATTCGACGCCGAATCGACCTGACGCATTCGCGCACCATTCGATGTGCGATATTGATTCACAATGTCCGATGAAGATTTTACCCTAGTCAATGCTTCCTGCAAAGTAGGCATGGCGGGAGGAAGAACGGCAGGAGGAGTTGGCACCGCAGGTACGGGGGCGGGAAGATGGATATTGTTCTGGGTCAAGGCATTGCTGGCTACAATCAGATCTTCGATGAACTGCTGAATAGCCTGATCACCGCGAACATTCATGGGAACAGTTTGATCTGGCCCCAAGGTGCGCTGCATGATGCCTGTATCTCCACGATAGTTCAGGACTTTGGGAATAAATGTGTTTCCCTGATAATCTGTATAAGGCAACTCATTCACCGGGTCTGCAGCTACATAGTCTGTCAAGTCAAATGGTTTCTGATCAATTTGATATCCAGAAAAAATGAATTGACCGTTCACAGAAGAATTGCCGAGTTCAACCGCCTTATCGATCAGTCCCAGCATTTCAGTTCTTAATGCAGTATATCTCTCGCTTCCAGACAGAGAATCATTAAGCCCGCGCAAGATAATGTTCGACGCCTGCACTCCGATCTCTTCCAATTGATTTAGGGCGTAATCGGTGGTGTTCATCCAGTTATTTGTGCTTGCGGCTGTATCAGCGTAGGCTTCAAGCGTCCGCAAATTGGAACGCAGACTGAGGCTGGCTGAAGCATGAACTGGATCTTCAGAAGCGGTCTGAAACTGCTTCTGGGTTGCAACCCTTTCTCTCAGTTTGCTTATCTTTTCCTGACCGTCCGCCATATTTTGGATGGCGTTGTTCATCATCATCAGATTAGTAATTCTCATGCCTGCTCCTCATCATCCTAACGACCGGTCAATCCCATTCGATTAATGACCAGGTCCAGCAGTTCATCCATCGTGGTCAACATGCGGGCGGCCGCCTGATATGCCTTCTGAGTTTTCGCCATGTTCGCAGCTTCTTCATCCAGATTTACGCCTGCAACCGATTCGCGCTGGTCGCTCAAGGCTTTGGCCACCAATCCATGCTGGTAGGTATTATCAATGGCGCGCTGGGTGCTCACTGCCAGGCTTGTTATCTGAGTGTTGTAATATTCATTCAAAGTGACATCTCCATTAAAAGGAGATGCTGCTATTTTGGAATTTTTTAATGCGACCATTTCCAAAGCGACCGTATTATTTCCAGGTTCAAACTGGTTTTTGGATGTAACGACCCCGGCGGCATCCAGCAAAGTGTTAACTGCGATGGTGCCCGCCTCGGAACCTGCTGTAACTGTAAAAAAATCCTTGCCGGCGACATCGTTCATATCGAAGCCGGATCGGTGAATAGTATTTACCTGTGATGTCAACTCACTTGCCAGGGAATTTAGTCCGGTTAATTGACCCACCAAAATTTTATCGCGGGCTTCCAGCGTCCCCTTTAGTGAGCCGCTGGTTGGGATCATCTGTTGGCCATCACTCCAGTAAACATCTGACATGCCAACGTTAGGTGCCGTGGTGTTTGTCTGGGTGTGGAGTTTAAAGGCATCATGCCCTACAACCAAAACATGCCCGCCAATGGAAACCACCATTTCACCATTCTTTTGCTCGGTTGAAACTGCGCCGGTCAAATTGGCGAGTTGATCAAGCGCCATGTCGCGTTTGTCCATCAAGTCATTGGGTTGTTCCCCCACCGATAATACATGCGAAATCTCGGCATTCAGCTTGGCAACCTGATCGGCGAGGGAATTGACCTCGTCCACCTGACTGGAAACGGACAAATTCTGATCGTTGCGCAACAGGTTGATCTGCTCCGCCCGACGGTTAAAAGCAGTTGCCAGCGAACTGGCATCATCCAAAAGAACGCTGCGTAAGCTGTTATTTGTCGGGTCACTCGAAAGTGACTGCCAGCCTTTCCAGAACTGGTCCAACTTTGGAAGCAAGCCATCCTCGGAGGTTTCCGCGAGCGTCGCTTCCAACTGATTGAGGATTTCACTTTGGGATTCCCAGTTTTTTGCCTCGGCTGAGATGGTCCGAAAACGTCCGTCAAAAAACGCCAGGTTGAAGCGTTCAACCCGCGCGATGGTAACACTGCCGCCTCTTTGCCCGGCACGGTTAATGAACTCTGAACCGCCTAAAGTTGTGGGCACTGCCGCAGTCAGGATCGCGGACTGGCGGCGATACCCAGGCGTACTAGCATTGGCGACATTGTGCTGGATAATCTCCATCACCTGAGACTGGGTCAGGACTGCCTGTAGTGATGTTGAGATCGAGGAAAGAGATGGCATCGGTAAATTCCTTAAGCGCGAAACTCAACACCCAGACCCGTTGCTGGTTCCTGGTGTGTCCCGCTCATTGGAGATCGGTAGCCTGATTCTGGCTGGAACATACTGATCAAAAATGATTGCGTGGCCTTAAGCCAATCCAACTTGGTGACGGCAATGGCCTGGCTGGCGTGGTTTATTTCACGCGCCTGGCCGGCCAGGCTGTAAATTCCTTCTGACAGGTTCTTAATGCGATTCGCATCCTCTGCTTTAAAAAATGGCAAAAGAGCCTGGATGGAGGTATTTTCCAGATGGACGCCCAGAGAAATGGAAAATTCCTGGATCACCTGACGGCATTTATCTTCCATTAAACCCATCTTATCGAGCAAAACTTCCTTGTCTTCCACAAGTTGAGGCACCAGCTCGGGCTCATTTAATAGTGCTGCACGTTCTTTTTTGGATAATTCGATTAATTCCTGTAATAACCTGAATTGTTGAACAAGTACCTGTTCCAGTTCGAATCTATTTATGATGAATTTATCGGCTACCATAGCAGAAATCCTTTGAGTTTATATTATTTCGGCTGGAGGGTCGCCAATAGCTTTCTGGCGAGCTCGCTGACCTTAATTGTGTAATCTCCGCTCGCAATTTGATCCTTGAGCATAACAAGGCGTTCGGAGTCAGTTTCTTCGACATTTCCAAGTGCTGTTCGGGCTTTGGCTAACAAGCGCGCATTATCTGACATTTCCACCCGATCCTGCCCGGAGCGAACAGAGGCAGCCTCGTTGAGATCTTCCTTCTTCTCGACCGGATTGGCAACTTCTGCGGGTTTGGCAGAAAGGGGCAGCATATTGTTGTTTTCAATTTTCATAGGTAGTTTCTCCTGCTAGGTATATAAACTCATATTACCATTATCGGCAGTTTTTCTGAAAACATTATGCCTTGCGGATGTTGATCGCCTGGGAGATCATCGTGTCAGTTTGCTGGAAGGCCTTGATGGACATACTGAAAGAACGCTGCAGGGTGATAATGTGGGTCATTTCCTGCGCCAGGTCCACATTAGACTGTTCGACGCGATAGCCGCTAATCGTTCCAAAATTCTCGGACCCGGCCGCGCCTGCCACAGCCGCGCCAGAAGCGTCTGATTCCAGCCAAATATTTTCGCCGTAACTGGTGACACCGCTTGGATTGGGAAAACGAGTCAGCTGAACGGTGCCAACCGCCACACTGGCGCCTGTTTCATCAAAAGCGGTCACATTTCCCTCAGAACTGATGTTGATGTTTGACATTCCTTCGGTGATCGTGCCGTCCCAGACCAGGGGGTAACCGCTGGCCGTTACCAGGTTAAGCTCTGCATCCACACCGAACTGCCCGTCGCGGGTATACCCAATTGTCCCATCCGGCAAAGTTACGCTAAAAAAACCTTCGCCTTGAATTGCCCAATCGAGCGAATTGGTGGAATCACGCAAATTGCCCTGCGCGGTCAGGATCTGAGTATTTTTCAGGAGCGAGCCCTCATTAAGCTGCTGGTTAAGCATCTCTTGAAAGTTGGACCGGCTGGCTTTGTACCCTGCCGTATTGACATTGGCCAGATTATTGCTGGTCACATCCAGATCCGACATGCGGCTGAGGATATCCTGGCGGGAAATATTAAGTGTGTGAAAAAGGGAAGATGACATATTAACTCCTTATCCTAGCCGATCCGTCCCAGGGAAGCGATGGTTCGACCCAAAAGCTCATCCTGGTTTCTAACAATATTTTGGGCCGCCTCATACGAACGGGCAACTTCCACCAATTGTGTCATTAACTGCGATGGATTGGCGTTTGATCCTTCGAGGTAGCCTTGCACCACCCGCGGCGCGTCCTGACTGGTGGATGCGGCCGGCCCGGTGAATAAATTACCTTCGGTGTGCTGCAGGTCTGTATCCGGGTTGGCGAAAACGCCGATCCCCAGCTGGGCGACGGCGGTCCCGTTGACGCTCAAGGCGCCGTCAGGGCCGACCGAGATATCGCCGTCCGGCAGTTGGATGGCTTGACCGGCATCATCCAGCACTTGAAAGCCTTCTATTGTGACCAGGGTATTATCGGCGTCCCGCAGGAAGCGCCCATCGCGGGTGTAGCGGTTTCCATCGGGGGTTTTTACACGGAAATAGCCATTGCCTTCCAGTGCAAAGTCAAGCGGATTACCGGTATCCAGTAAAGCGCCCTGTTCAAAATCTATATATTCGGCTCCGATCTGGGTACCCAGTCCCAACGTACCGATGTAATCGACCGATTGATTTAATGAGTTCTCTGATGTATAGACAGACTGGTTCTGCATGAAATCTTCGACCGTGGTAAGCACCTGCTTAAAGCCGGGCGTTTGCAGGTTCGCGATATTATGGCTGAGGACTTGCTGACGGGCAGCGTTCATCACCATGGCAGAGACTGCCGAATACAGGCCTTTTATCATCTTAATCCGCCTCCATAAACTTTATTTTTTTGTTGGACATTCAACACCAGCTGGACTTCTTCACGAGTGATGCTGAATTGACGGGCGATATCCACATCGGACATATTGGCTTCGGACATCGCGCCGATCAATCGGTTTCGATCCATGACTGCGGCGGTTGAATCAACTGTCGGCGCCTGATTGACGCGCGATTGGGTAACATTCAGCAGGGTTTTGAAATCCGACTGCCCCATCACACCCGATGAAGGCGGAATGGAAGCTGTCTGCGCTGGATTGGTAACCAGGCTGCGCATCTCGTCCACCACCGGCATCATACGCTTGGCTTGCGCCTGACGGTTCTGCGCCAGAGCTGTCTCGCGCGCCAACTGAAGGACATATAATGAATCTTCGAGGGATACTTTGGGAATATTAGTCATTGGCCATCATCGCTTTCAAGGAAAGGATCACACGGGCGTGCAACTGGCAGACCCGCGACTCGGTTATATCCAACACTTTTCCTATTTCTTTAAATGTTAATCCGTCGTTGTAATACAGAGACAAGACCACTTGTTCACGTTCTGACAAATTGTGAATGGCATCGGACATTTCTTCGATCAAGCTTTCTTTTTCAAATACTTCCGAAGGATTGGTTTGCTTTTCATCACTGAAACGTTCATATATGGAGCCATCCTGATTCTGATCACCGCCGTCCATCATCATGTCCAATGAAACCAGGATCCGATTGGAGTCGGCCAGTCCTTGTTGAACCTCTTCGACATTGATCCCAAGATGAGCGGCAATTTCCTCTTCAGTGGGTTCATGGGAATTCTGGGACCACAAGGTTGAAACAGATTTCTGGATCATACGGGATCGTTTTCGGGCTGTTCGCGGCATCCAATCCGCAGTGCGCAGGTAATCCAAAATTTTCCCGCGAATACGCAAGCTCGCGTAGGTGCTAAAACGCGTATTAAATTTCGGATCAAAGCGATCGACCGCTTCTATCAAACCCATCAAGCCCTGATGAGCCAGGTCTTCGTAATCGCTTCCTCTTTCCTGGGTAATTCCCATACGCGCCAAAAGGTAGTGAACCAAAGGCACAGACTGCAGCACCAGTTTTTCCCTAAGTTCTGGTGAACGGTTTGCGAAAAATTCTTCGAACGTATCCGCTGTTTCCATTTGCATGATCATGATTTACTGCACCTCTGCCAGGCTTGGAAGTTCAACTTCTTCATTGGTTTCAAATCCTTCGATATTTTCGAATTGTTCCTGGCTTTGTCGTCCTTCGTATTTTTCCTCTGCCATTTCCGTTCCGGCAGCTTGTTCCAGCTTTTCCTGTTCAAGACGTTCTTTTTCTTTCTTCTCTTTTTCTTCTTTCTCAGTGATATTCGCGCTCAACACATCCATGGAGATCTGACGTGAAATCATTAAAAGCAGACTACCAACCACCAGCATGGAAACGGTTGTGCGGAAAAAAATATCGATCAACTTTGTGCCTGTGAGTACAGAAACACTGACCACTGTCAAAAACAATAAAATTAAAATAATAACTGAAAATGTATAGGTGAACTCAACAAGTACAGGTAGAAAAAAAGTGTCAGCCACCTTTTCTTTCTTTTTCTGTTTAGCCGGTTTTACGCGAACCGGTTTAGTACGCACCGGCTTGGCGGTAACTGGTTTGGCAGGCGCCGGCTGTTCGGGAATTTTTTCAATTTCTGCCATGACTCAATTCCCTTTATTTATTCCATTCTCTTCCAAACAAGGCCGATACCAGGCGAGCGGGATCGACTACTTCGAGGTGGCGGGAGGCTTCCTTGCCGGTTGTATAGAAACCAAGCGGAACCTGATTCTTTCTGACGAAATTATAGACACTGCCAAAAGTATGCGTCTCATCCAACTTCGTAATGATCAATCCATCCAGGCTGAAGATCCCAAGTGAAGCAGAAGCTTGAATCAGGTCTGTCTCTTTGGTAGTTGCCGGCGCGACCAGATAGGTGCAGCGTTTTGGAATTTCCGCAAGCAATTTTCCCAACTCAGTCATCTGGTTTTCATTACATGGGTTATAGCTTGGCGTATCAACCAAGAATAGATCATTCGGCTGTGGATCTCCCAGAATTTCCTTCATATCTTCCGGGGTGTAAACCAGCTCAAGTTTAAATCCCATGGCATCCGTGTAAGCGCGCGCTTCAGCAATGGATCCCATTTTGACCGTGTCTGCGCAAACCCAGATCACATTTTTTTTCAAGTTTTGGCTAAAGAAAAGCGCCAGTTTTGCAATTGTGCTAGTCTTGCCGCTGCCGCTCGCACCCACCAGACAAATTACATTATTGGAAACATATTTTCCCGCGCCCTGCTGGACACGCAACTCTGCGCCAAGGAGTTGCGCGATATATTTCTTAGCGGTTTCAGGGTCGTCAAGAATAGTTGGGCTGATCGTTTCCAGCACGACACCAACCAAGCCATCGATCAATACAGGATCCACACCCTGAATGGTTAATTGTTGATGGATATGCTTCAAGGAGGAAGGCAAGTGCTTTGCAACTGTCTGTATGTTTTTTGCTGCTTTTTGCGGCGTCGTTTTCTCTGCCGCAGGGATCTCATCTTTAACCGGGTCCAAATTAAGCTTTAGTTTGGCAGGACGCTTGACAGGCTTTTCGGCCATGAGTTTTTCCGGTCCTACCACCCATTCAATTTCAGGCCTTTCCTCGATAAATTCAACCCCGATCTTGTTTTCTGACGGGATCATGACAGGCAACGGCGGAACAGCCGCCTTTGGGGCGGATTTCTGTGGAAGCGGATGTGCGCTGGCCGCGACAATCTCCACATTTTTTTTCTTCCACGGATTCCACACAGGGCCAAACGGTATCTCACGCATGGAAACCACGATCGCATCGGGACCCAATTCTTCCTGTACCAGCTGCAATGTCTTTATTGTCGTATCGGATTTAAATGTTTTTGTGATCATATTAACCTCTAATCCATTTTAACAATGCCGTGGGCTTTTACTTTCAAGCCTCTGCCCACTTCGGAAAAAGCCATAAAAATCAAATTGGGCAATGATTGTTCAACCAGACGCCGAAGCGCCAGGCGCAGTTCACGCGGACAAATCAATATGGGGATATGCCCCAATTGCGCCAGAGATTCCATTTGTTCACCGATCTTCACAAGGATCCGCTGGGCTAACGTCGCGTCCAGCTGGAACCCTGGGCTGCCCTCGGAAGACACCAGAGAAGAACGCAGTGTGGCTTCCAGCTGCGGAGCGAGTGTAAACACATGCAGAGTATTGTTCTCATCTTTGTATTGACTGGAGATCGTGTTTGCCATGCTTTGGCGCACGGCCTCCGCCAAAATCTGCGGATCACGGGTCATACTGGCGTTATTCGCCAAAACTTCCAGGATCCCGCTCAGGTCGCGAATGGGGACGCGTTCCCGCAGGAGGTTGCGCAACACAGCCTGGACTTCTCCAAGGTTGAGCATCTCAGGCACAACCCCGTCCACAGAAGCCGGGTTCCTTTGCCGCAATTGGTTAAGCATTTCCTGCACAAGCTGGCGGCTCAACAGGTCAGATGAATGACTTCGAACGATCTCTGTCAGGTGCGTACATAAAACAGAGAGCGGAGTCACTACTGTGTAGCCTTTCAGTTCCGCCTGATTTTGTTCGGAGGTACTGATCCAGATGGCGGGTAATCCGAAAGCGGGTTCAGAGGTGGGCGTGCCTTGAAGCGGTTCTTCAATGTCCGAACCGGGGATGGCGAGCAGACGGTCAAGCATGATCTCATTGAAAGCCACTTCCTGCCCGCGGATTTTTATGCGGTATGACTGTGGCGGCAGGCGCAGGTTATCGCGAATTCGAACGACGGGAAGAATTAATCCCATTTCATTCATGATCTGACGGCGGATGGCGGTAATGCGGCGCAGCAGGCTGTCCTGACTGTCTTCATCAATGATCGGGATCAAGCTGTAGCCAATTTCCAATTCGATCGGATCCACCACGACCATTTCCAGCATTTGCTCAGGGGTTTCCGGCTCAGAGGGACGGGTGGGCAGGGCAGCGGTCTCTTCAACTGCGGTGGCGGCGGCTTGCTCCTTATTAACGAGAAAGGCACCAACGCCGAGTCCAAAACTTACCAGTCCAAAGGGAAGCGGAGGCAAACCAGGCACGAGCATCATCATGGCAACGACCGCCGCGCCGACTGCCAGAACATTGAAATTCGATATTTGAGAGGAGACTTCCGTTCCCAGGGATGATTCAGAAGTTGAACGGGTCACGATCAAACCAGAAGCGGCGGAAACCAGCAAGGAAGGCACTTGAACGGCCAATCCTGCACCAATGGTCAACAGAACATAAGTTTGCAAGGCTGTCACCAGCGGCATTCCGCGCTGCAAGACACCAATGACAAAGCCGCCAACGATATTAACCACCATAATGATGATGGCCGCAATCGCATCACCCTTGACGAATTTACTGGCACCATCCATCGCGCCGTAAAAATCTGCTTCTGATTCAATGAACTTGCGGCGCTGGCGCGCACCCTGCTCATCGATCAGTCCCGCGTTGAGGTCGGCGTCGATCGCCATCTGTTTACCAGGCATGGCATCCAACGTAAAACGCGCAGCAACTTCGGCGACGCGTCCCGCACCGCTGTTAATCACAGTAAATTGAATGATCATCAAAATGAGGAAGATAACCACACCGACCACGTAATTCCCGCCAACGATCAGGTTGCCAAATGTGGTGATGATCTTCCCCGCATCCCCGCTCAACAGGATCAAGCGGCTGACTGAAACATTTATGCCGAGACGAAACAACGTGATCAACAGCAACACAGTCGGGAAAACGGAAAACTCCATCGGTTGTTTGATGAACATTGTCATCAGGACGATGCCGATCGAAACTGCAATACTGAGGGCGACCGCCAGATCGATCAGGAAAGCCGGCAATGGGATCAGCAGCATGCCAACCAGGATCACCAAGCTGAGCGCCATGACAATATCTTTTGAGCGCAGCAGGCTTTGCAGCGCAGCGATAATCGGGCTTCTCGGTGCAGTTGTTGTGATAGTCATTTTCTATTTCCAGTTAAATAGGTTGCGGTTCAGGTGTTCGCGGGCTAAGCGGGGCTTTTCCGCGAATTTTGTAAACATAGGCAAGGATCTCAGCCATTGCCAGATATAGATCCGAGGATATCTCCTGGCCAATATCGATCGTTTTAAAAATAGCGCGCGCCACAGGAATATTCTGGACGACAGGGATGTGGTTTTCTTTTGCCAGTTTAACGATCCGTTCAGCCACTCGATAAGGTCCTTTGGCCAATACCTTGGGAGCCCGCATGCCTTCATGATATTCGATCGCGATCGCGAGGTGGGTTGGGTTGGTCACGACAACAGTGGCCTTGGCGACATTTTGCATCATGTGTCCGCGCGCCATCTGGCGCTGCATACTGCGGATGCGGCTTTTCAATAACGGATCTCCTTCCGAGCGTTTGTGTTCCTGTTTAATTTCCTCTTTACTCATCTTCAAGTTTTTGTAAAGATCCCAGCGCTGGTAGGCGTAATCAGCAGCCGCGAGGATCAGGTACATGCCGCCCACCCGCAGGGCGAGTGAAATGCACATCTCGGCAAACTTGCTCACAGCATTTGGCAGATCAAACTGGTTAAATGCGATCATTTCAACAAAGCTGGAGCGCAGGAAACCGTAGGCGATCCACGAAACCCAGCCCAACTTAAGTAAGGATCGAAGCACCTCAAAAAGACCGTGCGATGAAAAAATCCGTTTAAACCCTTCAAGCGGGTTCAGGCGTTTGAAGTCAAAGCCGATCTTTTTGCCTGCCCATAAAAATTGGGTCTGCGCCAGAGTGACCACCACACCGGTCAGCATCAGACCGACGACGATAAAGCTAAAGGATGGCAAGAGTTGCAGCGCAAAGGAAATAGCAGTTCCTCTGAGCCATTCAACGGTGACATTTGCCCCTGGAAGTTCCACGATCAGGTTCGTCACAAGTCCCTGAAAAGCCAGCGCCATGTTTTTGCCCGGTCCCCGCAACAGGAGCGCGCTCATTACAATAATGAATGCTGAAATCAATTCCTGGCTGCGTACCACCTGGCCTTCATCGCGGGCTTCTTGAAGGCGATGACTGGTTGGGGCCTCAGTTTTATTATCTGTATCTGCCATGTCGTTTGATTACTCCACAAATAAAAGCATGTTTTCTATCATGGACTTGAATAAAGTTGTCAGATTCGGAAGAATAACGGCAAAGGTCATCCCCATGGCGATCATTGCCACAACCACCTTGACTGGCAGACCCAAAAAGTAGACTTGCACCTGAGGCGCCACTCGCGCCATTAGACCCAGGCCAAGATCGGTTAAAACCAGAGCCGCCATGACAGGCAAAGCCAAATGAACACCAGTGGCAATAAATATTGAAGTTGTTTTCATGATCATTTCCATTCCATTGAATGGAAGACTGCCATTCAATGGAACGGCAGTAAACGTATTGTGCAGAGCGATCAAAACCAGGTGATGGCCATCGATCAAAAGGAAAATCATGGAAGCCGTCATAACAAAAATCTGGTCAAACGCCGAGCCGGCCTCGCCCAAAGCCGGGTTGAAAATTCGGCTGGATTCAAAACCGCTGCCCATCCCCATGGCTGATCCGGCCATTTGAATAGCTCCAAAAGCAAGATCTGCGGAAAAACCAACCAATGTGCCGATGATGATCTCCCTGCCAATGGCCAACCCATAAGACAGAGATCCGATCGTTACCGCATCTGGCGGGAGTGGCTGCCAGGGGAACAGCACCATGGCGAGCGCAAACCCGAGCCCGATCCGAACCTGGGTCGGAATATTCTGCCCCCCGAATACCGGCACATGAATAATAATTGCCATAATACGGGTAAAAGCCAGGAAGAATAATTGTGCCTGAGGGACGGAGATTGTCATAAAATTTATTTTTCCAAACACAGCGTATCTAAAAAAATGATACCTGATTCCCCCTTTTGTGTCTGTAAATGTGATGTGAAGCCAGACTAAATATGGCGTAAAAAATTTCAACCCAAATTCGGCTTATTTTCGTTCAACCTGCCCAGCAATTGACCCCTAAATTTTTAGGGGATAAATGAAAATTCCTAAAAGCTCAAAGAACCTTCAGGAATGGAATCATTCTGTTTATTGATCTTCCTCGATGAATATATCCGATCAAAATGTTTATGCTGCTATTCCAGAAGCCTCCAGATCAATTGGTTAATTCGCCAGAACGCCCAAAGCAGCCTAAAATACGCGCCGCCATCAGGTCAGGATTCAAGGGTTTTACCAAAAAGCCGCTGGCGCCCATCTTTGCCGCTTTTTGAACGATCTCCGGAAAACCCATGGATGAGATGAAAAATACTTTGGTCCTTTTTAGAAGAACTTCAGCATTCAGTTGACTGATCAGATCCAATCCATTCTGACCGGGCAAATAAGTATCCACCAGAAGCACATCCGGGAGATGCTGGATCAACTGCTGACGAAGAGCGGCCGGCTGATTGCAGATGATCGGGTTCATGCCGTGGCGGATCAAAGCCAACTTAATCAGCTGGCATTGCAAAATATTAGGTTCGAGCACAAGGATTGAAAGGGTTTCTCGCTTCATATTGGCTATCCAGTTTTTGAAAGGTCGGGGAATTTCCCGGAGTTCTTCATCTTTAATTTAAGTTTTTCCACTTCAGCCGCGTCGATCTTTAGAATATTAAGTGATTCGGGATGGATCTCGAAGCTTAATAGCGCCGACTCTGTAAATTGATAATCCTGGGCCAGGGAATTCGCCACATTAACAATGGCGGGCAGCTGTTGATTGGTCCTGGCAAAAGAAGGTGCGTGATGACAACGGATCGCATCCACCAGCACGACAGGAAAATTCCAGTGCTCGGCGATCAAGCCGCCGACCCGGGCATGGTCGATGCCCATCATTTTTCCTCCACCTGCCAGAGCGGAATTTTATACTTTTGTACAGCGTCAACGATCGTGTTGTAATCGCTCAAGACCACCTGGTCCAACAGCAGCTTGCCGATGTCATGCAGCAGACCAGAAACATAAGCTTCTTCCGGATTGGGGTAGCGCAGGACTTGCGCAAGCCATTCTGACGCCACTCCCACCACGAGGGAATGATGCCATAGTTCACCTGCCCCCTGCCGATACCCGCTCAGGCTGCGTTTCATCATGCCGGTTGCAGAAGAAGTTAGCAGGATCGTTTTTAGGCGTCCCAGACCAATGAGCATGATCGCTTCATTAAGTGTCGTGCACGTGCGGGAATATCCAAGCGAAACGGAGTTTGACATTTGCAGGACCAGGGCAGTCAAGGCCTGGTCCAGACCGATCAGCCCGACCAGACCGTCAATGCTAATATCCCGTTTTTCAACCTCATTCAAGATACGGGATACATTGGCAGGCATGGGCCTGAGACTGGAGATCGACTGAATGATGCTTTCAACCCGTTGTGACAGCATGGATGGATATCTTAATGAACCAGATTAGGCAGGCTTGTGAACAGAGCGTGGGTAAATGTCATTGCCTGTTGCAGCATCCATGAACCAAGCAGAACCAACACCAGCACGATGCCGATCAATTTCGGAATGAAGATCAGCGTGGATTCGTTGATCTGGGTCGCGGCCTGCACCAGACTCACCAGACTACCGATAATCAAACTGATCAACAAAATCGGACCAGCCAAAATAAGTGCGATCATGATCGCGTTTTGACCCAGAGTAAGCACATAAGCTTCAGTCATCCAAACCTCATCAATTTCCAGTAAAACTCAAGACCAGGCTGCGAACGATCAAATACCAGCCGTCCACCATGATGAACAACAGGACTTTGAATGGCAGCGAGACAAGCGAAGGCGGCAGCATCATCATACCCATCGAAAGCAGGATGCTGGAAACAACCAGGTCGATCACAAGGAAGGGAATGTAGATCACAAACCCCATGGTAAACGCGGTGCGGAGTTCACTGATAATGAACGCCGGGAACAAGGAAACGGTGGGGATATCATCGATCGTAACAGGTTGGGGTTCATTCCCCAGTTCCAGGAATAATTGAATATCCTTTTCACGGGTTTGATTGAACATGAACTCGCGGATCGGTTTTTGGCCTTCCTTCAGCGCAGTGGCTTGATCCATTTGTTCATCCAGGAACGGCTGGATCGCATTTTCATTTACCTGCTTATAAACCGGTGCCATAATGAAGAATGTGAGTATCAGGGAAAGCCCGATCACAACCTGATTGGGGGGAATGGAGGGAGTCCCAATGGCGTTTCGCAGCATGGACAGTACAATGACAATGCGAGTAAATGAGGTTGCAAGGATCAGCACGGATGGCGCCAGAGATAGCACGGTCATGAGCACCAGCAACTGCACGCCGGAGGTGACCTGCTTGGGTTGCGGAGACTGTCCATCCACAGTCAATGAAACTCCAGGCGCTGCTGAACATCCGCTTAGCAGGATGCCAACAACAAGAACGATAAAAATAAGAACAAGAGTTTTCTTAAATGGCCTGGAAATGACCTTCGAGAGCTTTGAACCGGCTTTGGGAAACGTTCTTTCAACCATGGCTGATCTTTATTCCTTTCCCTTTATGCTCTCAGTGGACAAATTAAGACTAAAAGATTGGAGCAATGAACCAAATTCAAAACCTGATTGAACCGGGGCATCTTCCACTGGAACAGGATTCATGCTATGTTCAATGGAAGAGATCAGGGAGACGCTTTGGTCGGTGGCCCCGATCAATAATTTTTGGTCGCCGATCACTACCAGATGGAGAGCCTGCTTTGGAGATAATCTAACCGTTTCGAGAACGCGCATCTGGCGGGACGGTTTTCCGCCTGTCCCAACTTGCTGCCAGCGTCGAAAGATCATGGAACTGCCGACGATCAACAGCAACACCACCAGCAATTTTACAAAGGCGCTCGCAAAATACAATGGCGTTGACCCGAGCGGATCAGCAGATGTGGTTGAGCTGCCGCCCAAAGCCAAAAGCAGGCCGGTGATTAAGAGGCTGAAAGCCAGCAAAAAAACGGTCAGCTTTTGTTTATTACTGCTGGTCTGATACCACTTCTTGATCAAGGTCACTAATGCGGACATCAGGAGGTCGCCTTCTCACTGGTTGTCGAGATCATCTCAATGATGCGGACACCGAATTTGTCGTCGACGACCACAACTTCTCCGCGTGCCACCATGCGGTCATTCACAAAGACGTCCACGGGATCTCCCGCGAGCCGGTCCAATTCCACAACGGATCCATTCTTTAATTCCAGGATTCGGGCAAGCTGCATGCGGGTACGTCCCAACTCCACTGTGACGCGCAGCGTAACATCCATCAACAGCTCGATATTTGTCGAATTGAATTTTTCCGATTTACCGCCCGGCTTTTGAGCCGCGCTATCAGCACTTCTACCAACGGGCATATCTGTAATAATATCGTTTAGATTTTCCATTTGATTTTCACCTTATCTATAACTCGCCTGGGTATCGTCATGTTCACGGTAAACCCCATTGATCTGAATCCCCATGCGTTTGCGGGATTTTCCAACACTGGCATAGAATTGTTTTTTATTTGCCACCTGCACGACCAGGGGATTTTCGACGCTCTGATCGAGTTCGATCACATCTCCGATCGACAGTCCCATCAGGTCCTTCAAGGTGAGATCAGCGTTTCCCAAGATCACCTTTATTGGAATGACCGCCTTCATCATGGTCTGGATGGCTACCTGACGGGCGACAGGGTCCATCTGGTGTTCCTTGCGCCCCGCGATCCAGATATGCGGATTAAGCACATCGGCGATCGGCTTGAGCGTATTAAAGGGGATGAAGAAACTCATCGTGCCGGTAACGCCCTGGATATTAATTTCAATGGCGATCAGCAAAACGCGTTCATTGCCCATCATCATCTGCACCCAATGCTGATTGATCGTGCTGTCTTCCAAAGACGGCTCAAGGGAAGCGACCTTGCTCCACGCGCTTTTCACATCCCCCAGCATGTGTTCCACCAATCCGCGCAGCAGGGACTGATCGATTTCGGTCAACGAGCGCTCTGTAAAACGGCCTTCGATCTTTCCGCCAAGGCGCTGCTCCAGGATCAAATAACTGATATTGTGACTCAAGGTCAGCACCATGTGACCGGGCAGGGGTGCCAGCGAGATCAAGTGGAATAAAGTTTGTTCAGCAAAATCATTGATGAAATCGTGAAAGCGGCCCTGCTCCATAAGCGCCAGGCGCGGGCGAACATTGGTTCTTAGAAAAGTTGGCAGGGATGTCGTCAGGCGTTCACTCAGGTCTTCATGCACCAACTCAACCGCGCGCATTTGATCCTTTGAAAACCTGGCAGGCGACCAGAAGTTGTAGGTCTGGATCTTCTTTTCGCCGCCAGCATCAGGTTTGGCAGCTTCGCCCGGCTGATTAAGCATATCAGCCAGGTTGAGGCTATCCTCACCATGTTTCTGGTCTATATTGATAGCGCCTGATAATAAGGCATCAATTTCGGATTGAGCTAACATAGATTACTGGACCACGAATTCCGTAAAATAGATCGACAGGATGTGAAGATCAACAAGTTTTTCAGAAAGGGTTTCCAAAATCTCCGTTCGCAGCTTTTCCTTGCCATCCGCCGTATACAGGTCCTCATAAGTTTTGGTTGACAGGAGCGTGATGACAGTGTCATCCATAATGGGCAGCCGCGAGTTAAGTTTCTCTTCAAATGCCGTTTCATACGCTATTTTTTCCTCTTCCGGCAGCGACTCGTATTCAGGGTTATCCGGAGCAACCTCAACGACCACTGTCACGCGTATATATCTCCGCCCGCCTGGATCAACCAGATTGATGATCTTGGTGGACATGGGAACCATGATGCCTTCCCCCGGAATAAAGTCGTGCGTTTCCGCCGCGGTTGTCGTTGTTTCTTCGCTTGCCGCCGCCTCAGAAACCTGCGGTACCGGGGTGGTGAACGCGGCATCATACTGATATTGCAGGCGGAAAGGCTTCGGAAGTTCATCAGGGGCAAAAATAATATACGCCATGAAGATCGACAGAAAAGCAGTCAATAAAAGAATTACCTGGGTGATCACATTGAGGATTTTTAGGATTTTATCTAACATGGGACTCCGTTTCTGGAACAACCTGCTATTGGACTTTACGGCTGAATGACCGGGGAATTAATATCTATGATATTACTGTCCACTTTATACATGATGACAATTTCCACGCGGGCGTTCAGTCCTTTATGCTGTTCGGTGTC
Organism: Candidatus Villigracilis saccharophilus; assembly: GCF_016711665.1. Taxonomy (NCBI): domain Bacteria; kingdom Bacillati; phylum Chloroflexota; class Anaerolineae; order Anaerolineales; family Candidatus Villigracilaceae; genus Candidatus Villigracilis; species Candidatus Villigracilis saccharophilus. The sequence continues at coordinate 10,245 of NZ_JADJSO010000081.1, read as the reverse complement.
ATTGGGAAATACCGGCGCGTATTCGCCCTGGCCTGAAATGATCATTCTCTCTGGCGCGACCCCGGCGTTCATCAAATATTTTGCGACCGACGCGGCGCGCGCCAAAGACAGTTCCCAATTGGTTGGATAGAGTGGATTGGTGGAGGGCGTATCGTTGGTATGCCCAACCACCTTGATCTTGTTATCGATGGGAAGCATCATCTCAGCAATGGTGTCGAGCACGATCAAAGCCTCTGGCGGCAGTTCTGCTTGACCATCTGCAAAAATCAGGCGCTCGCTGAGGGAGATCAACACGCCCTCGATATTGGTTTGCACGCTGACCTGGTTACCGAGGTTTTGAGAAGAAAGCATGGAAGTTAATTGCCCGGCAACTTCCTCCGACTGGGTGGGGCCTTCGGGAATGCCTGGAACAACGATCGGCTTGGATGTTCCATCTTCGCTCGTACCGCCAGCTTGGTTGATCTGACTATCAACCACCTGAGACGGCCCACCGAGTGAGAAGGCAGACCGCATACTGGTGGCCAGGAGTTTGTATTTCTCGACATTGACCTGACTCATCGAGTAAAGAACGACAAACAGAACCATCAACAGGGTGATGAAGTCCGCATAGCTCACCAGCCAGCGTTCGTCGTGATGCTCTTCGTGTTCTTCCGGACGGTGTGCCATGGTTAAGCCTTTGCCCTCTCGGCATTACCTGCCGGAACCTTCTTGTCACCCGCCTCTTCTTCGCCTTTGGCTTCAGATGGAGGCAGGTAAGCATTTAATTTATCACGCACAATACGCGGATTCTCGCCAGCCTGGATGGCAAGAATGCCCTCCATTTGCATATAGCGGTCGCGGGCTTCTTCTTCATCCTTTATCTTTAATTTTCCGGCAATGGGCAAATAGATCAGGTTCGCAGTCAGCAAACCCCATAATGTTGCAAGAAACGCGGAGGCGATCGCCTCGCCAAGCGCGCCGGGATTGTCCAACTGTTTCAACACGCTGATCAGGCCCATCACCGTTCCGATAATACCGAACGTCGGAGCAAATGCGCCAGCCGCAGTGAAGAAGCCCATCGCATGCTTGTGGCGGGCGCGCATTTGAGCGACTGTGGTTTCCAGGATCGCAGATACCTGTTCGGGGTCGATACCATCCACCACCATCGAAATCCCCTTTTGAAGGAATTTGTCTTCGATCTTCTTGCTGTCGTCTTCAAGAGCCAGCAGACCTTCCCGACGGGCTTTATCTGCCAGCTTACTCAAAAGATCAATGGTCCCTTTTGAATCAAATTTTCTAACGGTAAAAGCCTGGGCAATGAACTTGGGTAATTTTAAAACAAGAGATAACGGGGAGGTGATGATGGTCGCACCCAGTGAACCACCAAAGATCAAGATGATCGCTGCCGGAGCAGCGAATAATTCTGCCGGGGAACCGCCATCCAGAATTAACGCGACAACGATGACAGTAAGTGCCAGCACCAGACCTGAGATGGTCGCAATATCCATAAATTACTCCTGATTTCCTGTTTTGGATTTAAATTATTTCTTCAAAATAATGTACCTGATCACTCTTCTGAAGTTTTTGAGATGAAGGGAGCCAGGGTTTTTCGACGATATTCGATGAAACGCTCCGCAATTTCTTGCGGGGAGTCTTTAACGATGAATTTTTTATTGCTTATCAGCGTAACAACCGTGTCGGGCGTCGCCTCCACGGTTTGGATCAATTCAGGATTGACATAAAATTTCACGCCGTTTGTTCTGATCAGAAAAATCACGATTATTTTCCTTCCTGCCTGACAACATGGAATCAAGGTCTCAAACAGGCAGTCATTCCATGCGTAACTTTAGCATATCGCCGTAAGTTTTCGTGTAAATTGGCCGTGAAAGGAATATAAAGATTGGCTAAAAACTTGCACCGATTTAACTGCGTAAAATGACCCCACCGAACCACGGTGGAGTTATTTTATCGCCCGGTCAGACCGATGCGCTGCTATTTTCCCCCAATGCTTAATATTTACTCCCATTGAATTTGGGAGGAGTTTACCCGAGGTCTACGCGTCTCTTGAGATCGTTTGGACTGAGATCGACTGCGACACAGTTTGTCTATAGTAAAACTCCAAAGTAGCCAGCGGACGCTGGGTAACGATCGGGCCTGTGGTTTTACCCCAGATCAGTTTATTGCCCGCGTCGAACCAGTCATTGCCATCGCCGCCGGCGAAGATCAGGTCGCCGATGGGAGTCTGGTTGGCTACAAACGCCTCATTATTCTGCACCTGTGTGGAGAATAGCCCGGTTTCAGGAGAGAATTCCTTCGAATCTGAACCAATTCCCTTGACATGCTGCGCCCCTTTGAAGATATCGACCTGTTCGATGAACCCGGCATCCTTGGCCTTGAAGGTCACGCGCGTGCCGTCCATCAACATAAAGGTCGTAAAGTCGTCACTGGCTTTAAGTCCTTGAAATCGCCATCGCTGTTCCCGCCCACATCACTAACATCCACATGCGGGTCGCCCCAGATGGTGGTACTCTTATTGGTCCATTTGTCCAGGATCGTAAATGTGGAACCATCCGCGAACTTAAAAAGATAACGGTCGGATTCGGCATAGTTTTGATCGTGAACCACCAAACCTTCCAGCGGCGTATTCGATCGATACCGCAATTCCAACTTGATCTCGACACTCTGACTGGCTGTTACAGTGAATCCCTCTTCAGGAATATCCGCTTTGGGCGTATTCGCGTTTTGGAGATCCTGCAATTTGCCGTGCAGGTCGGATAGTTTTATATCTATATTTTCGATCGGCGGCAGGGGGCCGGCATCCGGGTTGGCGTCAGAAGGCGCCGAGCCGCTGATAAGCACTTGATCTTCTTCAAAATAGTCCAATGCAGATTTTTCATCCACCTGTTTTCCACGGCGGCGCAATTCCGCGTTATTTTCAATTTCCATTAACCGGCGGGCTACCATTAAATTGGATAGATCTGTTGACGCAATATCGCTCATACCTGCCTCCTAGGCACAATCATTCGATATCCTAGAGTCGGCTTAATCGGTAAAATCTTGAGGGGTTGACAGGCATCAGTTTTTTTGACAGAGCTTCCACCCATATCTCCAGCCATCCTGCTTGTTTAAAAAAAGAACGCCAATACCTGATGAGGTATTGGCGTAGATCAGCGGACAAAGTTGAACTTAAAGGATGCCCTGATTCCTGCGTGTCTGAAGAATAAAGCTGTTAATATTCTCTTCAGTTTGGAACTGACTTCCAGGCGCGACAGAGAAACCGGGCGCCCAGAAATCACCCGAGACATTTAGTCTTTTATAACGCGGGTAATCTTCAAGGATTTTCTGGGATGTTATCTGGCGCGTAGCGCGCATGAACTGAGCGGGATTTGTCGTGAGAGGGACCGTGATCACCCATTGCAAATATCCGGCCGGATCATGACCGAACCCAAACGCCAGCCATAGGATATACAAATCTGTTTTATCCAGCGCGGCAGATCTTCGGTAATATCACCTGTCAGATAATGATCGCTGAAACGGGGGATCAACAAACAGGCATACGTCAGCTCATAGGAAATTTGCTGGGCGGATTCAAACTCAATAACATCGCCGTCCCCCATATCTGTCGAAGGGCTCTGTTCTACAAAGTTTGTCTGAGGGACAGGGGCGGGCGCTGACGGCCGAGAAACCGTTTGTGTTTCTCTTTGGTCGAGCTGAACTTGTTCCGTTTCAGTGGTTACATATTCGAAAGTGTTCACAAATACCTCGGCGGACAACATAGAGGAGGAAAAGCCAGTTTTTTGGCGGATTTATTTCAGGAATATACCATATTTCTGATCACGGCCTTGGGTGTAGTCAACCAAAGGCTTGGGACATTAATCCTTGTCAAAATATTACCATGGCCTACCATGCCCAAGTATAGTCACTACTGGAATATTTCCCATAAAAAATAAGTGAAATTTAGAACACAATTTCGAGTCCGGTTTCAAGCTTTGGTTAAACATTCTCATGAATGCTACGCGAATATCATAGGGCAGGTACGCTTACGACTCGGCGCAGATCTCCTTCATGATCAAATTGGAACTTTTTACAAACTCAAAATATATATTCCGCCACACATGCGGCTGGATCCCGAGCTGTAAAATGTGATCCCAATTACCGTCCTCTGTTGCGATCACAGCCTTCAAGACCACTCCCAACTTTCCCTTTCGAAAGACCAATGCTTCATTAATTTCTGGTGTAAGCGGGAGACTCTCAACCACTTGAAGCATGGGGACATCCATAATGGCATCCAAAACAGAGAGAAGCCCGATCAGGAAATAGGATTCTGCATGTTTGACGCCCAGTGTCGTGCCAAGCATTTCGCATATTTTTGCCCGTTGAAAGCAACAGCGGTCAGTTCGTGCGGTTTGTCGTCCGCTGTCGCCATCACAAGCAGCAGCATCCAACTGCGGAGCTGCTGCAAACCGATCAAGGCAATGGCTTGTTGAATAGACTTGACCTGATCGGCGAGGGAATAATAACCCGAGTTCACCAGTCGCAATAATTTATAACTGAGACCAACATCCTGCGAAATGATCGGGTCCAGCAAATGAAAACTGGTCTGGGCATCCATGGTTGCCGCCAGGGAACGCATCAAGCTCAAACGCGATACATCCAGTTTCTTCTTCTTATATTGTATCGTCTCGGGTTTATAAAAAAATAGCCTTGAAAGAAATCAAACCCCAATTGCAGGCATGGGAAAAAATCCTGCGGTGTTTCCACCTTTTCCGCCAGCAGCAGGATGTCGCGTTGTTTAATGGAACGTACCATGTCCGCGAGATCGGTCCTGTTGACAGCCAGCATGTCGATCTTGATCAGGTCAACCAGACCCTGGTCCAGGATCGGGGCGATCTGTTCCAGGGAATCACATCATCCAAGGCGATCAGGAAATTCTTCCTTTTGAATTTACGAAGCGCCTGAAAAAGTTCATTATCCAGAGCGATATCTTCCAACACTTCCAGGACGACCCGCCTCGGATCAAAGTTCTCGATCCGCATGCCCGTCAACAAGCTGATCAGATCATCTTTTACAAGAAAATCTCTGGTGAAATTTATAAAGGCAAGCTGCGGCCCCACAACCGCATCCAGCCCCATTTCAAAAAGCGTATTGGCGAAGACCCGGGATGTGGCAGCATTGCCATCCTTGAACATCGCCTGCGTGTCGTCAAGGAAAAGCCCGGTATAACAATTCATACCCAATGGTTTCCTTGTGACTGTTTAAGATCGGTTGTCTGCCTACAAGTAATTCGGACACTTTGATTTCCCCTCTTAACCGGATGGAACAAAGGGATTTACGAAGATTTTTTATTTCTTCCAGCGATCAAACAAAGCTCATATTGTGAGCGAACGCTGACAGTTGATTCAACTGGAATGAGTCTACAGTTGACCCGTTCAAAATGTAATAAAAAAGCCGTTAATTTCTTACCGGCCTGTCCTGCGGCCCCGGCCTAAGCTGCGCCCGCAGGACGGCTCGTGAAAAGCGGAACTTCGATTGCGCGGAAATCCAAACAAAGTCGCCCGGGAAAATTCACACAATATTAATGAGTTCTTACCTTTATTTTTATTATGGAAAACCGCCCTTATTTATACAATGGTGATGGGTTGATAACCCGGATTCTCGGCGTAATCGATCCATCTGTAATTGCATTGTTGTTCGATCCTAGCATCCCGAGCCCTGGCGATCGGCTCGGGAATAATAAAAAGGAGATTGCCATGAATGACCATGAAAAACTCGAAATGTATATCGCAAACTGCAAATGCTGCATGCTGGCCCAGGCGATGAAAACCTGCCCAATCTGCCGCTTAATATTGGGTTGGCTGAGAAGGTGGAACTGATCGCACCGGCGATCCAGTTGACCTTAGCGATGTTTAATGAAAGGACCGCAATGTTTGCGATGGCTGAATAAAAAATGCTCCTGGTTGGGAGAAGGTCATGAAGTGGATTGACAACCTTAGAATGAGTATTAAATTGCTGGGGGCCTTTGGCACCATCCTTGTTATCATCATCATTGCTGGCGTGGGGTACGCCTCAATGAACAGCATCAACGACGGCATGACAACCATGTACGCAGACCGTCTCCTGCCGATCGAACAATTGGGCAATATGGAAGCGGATATGTTCACGATCAGGGAAGTGTTTACAGGGCTTTGCTGATCCAAAAGAGGCGGCAAAAAGCAAAGCGGAAATAGCAAGGCTCGAGAAAAACATCGATGAAAATTTCAAGGCGTATCAATTATCTGGGATCACCGATGAGGAAAAAGCGGAACGATCGCTGTCTTTGCATCCGCTTTCGAGGAATATCGCAACGCGGGGCGGAGGCGATCACCTTAAGCAAAACGGGCCATCGCAATGCGGCTCTTGCCAGCATGGTCGAAGGCGGACGCACGCCAAACGCACTCGCGACATTTTCCGAATCGATTCACAGGCTCCCGCAGATCAACAAAAGTCGCCGAGGAAACACACCAACAAGGCAATCAAACATTCACGGACTCCCGCAACATCCTGTCGTTGACCACGATCGCGGGGTCTTGATCTCTCTGGGCTCTGTGGCGGTCATCACGTTCAGCATTACCGTCCCACTTGCGATCGTGGTCAGGATCTCGCGCGAGATGGCTTCGGAGATCTGGTCGCGACATGAGTGATGCGGAAAAAGATAAAGGTGCGCAAACGCAGGGATGAGATCGGGACGATCGGCAAGGCTTTCGATGAGTTGATCGGCTACATGCAGGGCATGGGACTCGCCGCGGCCGCCATCGCCGAGAACGACCTTACCACCCACGTCATACCGAGGTCGGATAAGGATGAACTCGGCAATTCCTTCGCGAATGATCGCCCGCCTGCGCGATGCGGTGGGGCTTATCAACGAGAGCGCCAATGATGTCACCGTGGTCTGCCGCGCATTTGGCGGTCACCTCCGAACAATCGGGTCAGGCGGCCAATCAGATCGCCGCCACCATTCAGCAGGTAGCGCGGCACGCCGCAGCAAACCGAGAGCGTTAACTGACTCCGGCTCGTGAACAAATGGGACGCGCCATTGACGGCGTCGCCAGGGGCGCGCAGAACAGGCCAAAGCTATTAAGCAGGGCTTCAGGATCGCCGCCCGTATCAATTCGGCCATTGAGCAGGTCGCGGAAATGCGCAGGCGGTCACCCGCGACTCGGCCAATCAGCGAAGTACTCCCGCGACGGCGCCAAGACCGTCAAGGAAACGATTTCAGGAATGGAAGCGATCCGCAGCAAGGTTGGGTTTTCCGCCACCAAGGTTGAAGAAATGGGAGTCCGCTCTGAAGAGATCGGCGCCATCCTGGAAACCATTGAAGATATTGCCAGCCAGACCAATCTGCTCGCCCTGAACGCCGCCATTGAAGCCGCGCGGGCCGGGGAACAGGGCAAGGGCTTCGCGGTCGTGGCGGATGAGGTCCGAAAACTGGCGGAGCGCTCCAGCCTCGCCACCAAAGAGATCTCGGCCATCATTAATAACATCCAGAAGACCGTCAACGAAGCGGTCAGCGCCATGAAGGCTTCGGAGAATGAAGTGGAAGCCGGTATGAAGCATGCGAATTCGGCGGGTAAAGTGCTCAATGACATTCTCGGATCCGCTGAAGCTGTATACAAGCAGGCGGAAAACGCCGGTCAGGCCGCGGCGAAAGTCCGCACGGCGGCGACCGAACTTGTACAGGCTGTTGATTCTGTCTCAGCGGTCATTGAAGAAAATACTGCGGCAACCAAAGAGATGGCCGGTAATTCGTCAGAATTGATCCAGGCGATTGAGAATATCGCAAGTGTCGGGGAGGAGAATAGCGCGGCAATCGAGGAAGTATCCGCCTCGACCGAGGAAGTATCCGATCAAGTACAGCAAGTCTCCGCATCCGCCACATCCATGAAGGATGGCGCACCGCAGGAGATCGTCGCTCAATTCCAGCTAAATACCGCTCAATAGTACACAAGGCGATCATTTTCTATGACTACAGACAAATTGAACATTCCGATCCGCCGCTCGTTCCTGGGAAAACTCCTGCTCTTCATGCTGCTCATCGGCATCCTGCCCGTTTTGATCAACGCGGTAGTCAGCTATATTCTGGCACAAAATGCATTGAATACCGCAACCAGGGAAACACAAAAAATAATTGAAGCGGATCAGTCCACCTATCTGTTGAGTTGGGCCAACGAACGGACCCAGGATATAGGGACTCTGGCAGGCATCGCCAGGATATCATCAATGGATCCCGTCACTGCCAATGAAGCGATCAAGCAGTATTTTCGCTACTGGGGAATGTATGAGACCATCTTTCTGGCAGGACCTGATGGAAAAACGATCGCGACCTCAGACGATAAACCTCTCGACGTATCCGACCGTTTATACTTTAGCGAAGCGTTAAGTGGCAGCGTCACTTTATCAGAGCCGCTGCTATCCAAGGCAAGCGGGCATTTGGTCATTGTGTTTGCTTCACCGGTTCGTTCAAAAAGCGGGGATATTGTCGGCGTCATCGGTGAAACAGTCCCGCTGGACACGCTCGCTCAACTCCTTGACAAGAACCGCAGCGGTCTAACTTCTGAAAGTTATCTTGTCAATCAACAGGGATATTTTGTCACCGCCCCGCGTTTTGTTAATGAGATGAAGACAGCCGGATTGATCACAGACCGCGCAGAACTGGAATATCAACTTCAAACCACTGCAAGTAAAGAATTGCAAGCGGGCAAGTCAGGGCAGGGCATTTATACGAACTATCTCGGAGAAGAAGTGATCGGGCAATACACCTGGCTGCCAGACATAAAGCTGGGGTTGATCTCCGAGAAACAAACCTCCGAAGCCAATGCTGCCACCACTCAACTCGCGATATTCAGCGTGATCATGATCGTCGTATCGATCGTACTTGTCTCATTAATCGCCTTCATCTTCTCACGCGGCATCACAAAACCGGTCAAATTAATGGTTGACATATCCAACCACCTTGCAATGGGCGATATTGATCAAAAACTCGAATACAAAAGCCAGGATGAGTTCGGCCTGTTGGCAGACTCGATCCGCGAGATAGTCGGTTACCAAAAAGAAATGTCAAGCGCGGCGAATGCCATCTCGACAGGCATCCTTACATACGATGTCCGTCCAAAATCTGACAAGGATGAACTGGGGAATGCATTTTCCAAAATGATCGCGGGCCTGCGCGAGACCATTGGACTGGTAGCGCAAAGCGCTTCAGCCATTACATCTGCCGCCTCCCAACTGACCACCGCCGCTGAACAATCCGGCGAAGCCACCAGCCAGATCGCCACCACCATTCAACAGGTCGCGCTCGGCACCGCCCAGCAGACCGAAGGCGTCACCAAGACCTCCGCCTCCGTCGAGCAGATGGGTCGCGCCATTGACGGCGTCGCCAAGGGCGCTCAGGAACAGGCCAAAGCCATCTCCCAGGCTTCGCAGATCACCTCCCGCATCAACGCCGCCATCGAACAGGTCGCTGCCAATGCACAGGCTGTCACCCGTGACTCTGCTCAAGCCGCCACCTACTCCCGCGACGGTGCCAAGACCGTCAAGGAAACCATCACTGGCATGGAAGCCATCCGCTCCAAGGTCGGTCTCTCCGCCACCAAGGTCGAAGAGATGGGAACCCGCTCCGAGGAGATCGGAGCCATCGTCGAAACCATCGAAGATATTGCCTCTCAAACCAATCTGCTGGCGCTCAACGCCGCCATCGAAGCCGCCCGCGCAGGTGAACAGGGCAAGGGTTTCGCGGTCGTGGCCGATGAGGGCCCGCAAACTGGCGAACGCTCCAGCCTCGCCACAAAAGAGATCGCAGCCCCATCAAGGGCATCCAGAAGACCGTCAGTGAAGCCGTGACCGCCATGCAAGCCTCCGCTCAGGAAGTCGAGCTGGTGTGACACGCGCTCATTCGGCTGGCGAGGTGCTCGATAACATCCTCGACGCGGCTGAATCCGTTTACAAGCAGGCGGAAGAGGCGGGCAACACCGCCGCTAAGGTCGGCGCTGCCGCCGCTGAACTGGTCGAAGCGGTTGACGCGGTCTCCGCCGTGATCGAAGAGAACACCGCCGCCACCGAAGAGATGGCTGCCAATTCCACAGAACTGACCCAGGCCATCGAGAACATCGCCAGTGTCAGTGAAGAGAACAGCGCATCCGTCGAGGAAGTCTCAGCTTCCACCGAGGAAGTCTCCGCCCAGGTGGAAGAGGTTTCCGCCTCCGCCACTTCCCTGATGGAGATGGCTCAGAA